>NZ_JBNXUM010000020.1:0-142242 GCF_050563545.1 Falsiroseomonas sp. HW251 | reverse complement strand
ACGGGATCGGGCGGCGCGGGCGTCGGGATCGGCGCCGGGGCGGGGGCCGGCCGCTGCCCTTCGGCCTGCTGCGGCGGCACGGGCGAGGTGAACTCCACCGTCACCGGCGTCTCCACCGGCGGCGGCAGCGGCCTGACATAGCCGTAGATCAGCCCCGCCAGCATCAGCGCGACATGCAGGCCGAGCGAGATCGCGACCCAGCGCATGAGGCGCCGGTCCTCGGGATCCCCGCTGGCCGAGAAGATGCTGGCGGTGGTCGCGCTCATCTCGTGGCTTCAGCGCGCCGGCTGGCCCGCCGGGCGTTGGGGTTGGGGTTGCGCCGGCCGTGCCGGGGACGTGGGCTGCGCGGGCTGGCGCGCGCCCGGCTGCTCCGCCAGCAGCGCGACGCGGGTGAACCCGGCGGCGCTGACGGTGCCCATCACCTCCATCACGCGGCCATAGCTGATGGCGCGGTCGCCGCGGACGAAGATGCGGCGCTCCGGCGCATCCGCGGGCTGGCTGCGCATGATGGCCTGGAGCTGCGGCACCAGGTTCTCGATCGCGACCTCGCTCTCCTGCAGGAAGATCTTGCCCTGGCTGTCCACCGTGATGGTCAGCGGCTCCTGTTCCTGGTTGAGCGGCGTCGCGTTGGTGCGGGGCAGGTCCACGGGCACGCCGACGGTCATCAGGGGTGCCGCCACCATGAAGATGATGAGCAGCACCAGCATCACGTCCACCATCGGCGTGACGTTGATCTCGCTCATCGGCTTGTAGCGGGCGCGTCCGTTGCCGCGCTGGATGATGCCGCCGGCCATGGCGCTATTCCGCCACCGTCGCGGGCGTGCGCGGGCGCGGGGCGTCGGCGGCCGCTTCCGACTGGCGCGACAGGATGGCGGAGAACTCCGCCGCGAAGGCCTCGAGCCTGGCGGCGTAGCGGCCGAAATCGGAGGCGAACTTGTTGTAGGCGATGGTCGCCGGGATGGCCGCGACCAGGCCGATGGCGGTGGCGAAGAGCGCCTCCGCGATGCCGGGTGCGACGACGGCGAGGTTCGTGTTCTGCATCCCCGCGATGGCGGAGAAGCTGTTCATGATGCCCCAGACCGTGCCGAACAGGCCGATGAAGGGCGACGCCGAGCCGATGGTCGCGAGGAACACCATCCAGCGCTCCAGCCGCTCCATCTCGCGCGACGACGCGACCATCATCGCGCGCTCCACGCGTTCCTTCATGCCGGTAACCGCGAGGTCGGAGCCGAGGCCACGGCCCGCGCTGCGCTTCCACTCCCGCATGCCGGCGCCGAAGACGGCGGCGACGGGGTTGGTCGGGTTCTCGCCTTCGCGGGCGTAGAGCTCCTCGAGGCTGCCGCCGGACCAGAAGCGGTCCTCGAAGGCGTCGCCGTCGCGGCGGATGCGGCGGAGCGTGGTCACCTTCTCAAAGACGATCGCCCAGACCCAGACCGAGGCGAGCAACAGCGCGATCATCACGCCCTTCACCACCCAGTCCGCCTGGAGGAAAAGCCCCCAGAGCGACAGGTCATGCGCGGCCTGGCCGAGCGGCGACTGGGTCACATTGCCCACGTCCCGGAACTCCTTCTCTTGGGCCGGCGAGGGGCCGGCCGCGTCGTCACGCGGGGTGGCTAGGGCTGTTCCCCGCCCTCGAGCAACCCCGCCAGTTCAGTCCGCCAGGGTTCGGGAATCCTGGCGGGCCTCAGCCCATCGGCCGCATCGGCGGGGCCGGAGAGCCGGCCGCGGACGCAGACGAGCCCGACCGCGAGGCGCGCCAACTCGACACCGTCCGCCTCGCGGACCACTTTCTGGTCCAGGTCGAGGGTGGCGGCGCCGATGGCGCGAATCCGGGTCTCGACGATCAGGGGCTCGTCGAGGCGGGCCGGTCGGACATACGCCACTTCGATGCGCCGCACCACAAGCATCGTATTGTGACGCTCCATCATAAGTGCATGGGGCAAGTGCATGGTACGCAAGGATTCGGTCCGGGCCCGTTCCGCCCAGCGGAGGTAGGTCGCGTGATAGGCGACCCCGCCGGCATCGGTATCCTCGAAGTAGACGCGGACGGGAAAACGGTGGGGGGATGGCTTCATTGTGCCTTCAGGCGCCCGGCGCCGCCTCCGGCGGCTTGGCTTTCGCGCCTACGCACTGTCGCGCCGGTCCGAAGGCCGCTTTGCGCGCCGGGCGGCATTCGCGGCCCGAAACAGCGCGTCATTCCTGCGCCCCTTCCGGCGGCATCGAGGCCAGCAGGTCCATCTGCGCCCCGAACCCCATCGGTGGGTTCAGCCCGAGGTGCCGCCAGCCCGGCTCGCCCAGCATCCGACCCCGCGGGGTCCGCAGGACCAGGCCTTCCTGGATCAGGAAGGGCTCGATCACTTCTTCGAGCGTGTCCCGAGACTCCGCCAGCGCCGCCGCCAGCGTCTCCACCCCGACCGGCCCGCCGCCGTGGTGCTCCGCGATCCGGCGCAGATACCGCCGGTCCTGCGCATCCAGCCCCAGCCGATCGACCTCCAGCCGCGCAAGCGCCGCATCCGCCATCGCCCGGTCCGCCGGACGCCCCGCGGCCTGGGCAAAATCCCGCACGCGCCGCAGCAGCCGCCCCGCCACGCGTGGCGTCCCGCGGGATCGCCGCGCGATCTCCATCGCACCGTCCTCGGCGAGCTGGAAACCGAGCTTCTCGGCGCCGCGCCGCACGATCAGCAGAAGCTCGTCCACGTCGTAGAACTGCAGGCGCAGCGGGATGCCGAAGCGGTCGCGCAGCGGCTGGCTCAGCAGCCCCGCGCGCGTCGTGGCGCCGACCAGCGTGAAGGGCGGCAGGTCGATCCGCACGGTGCGTGCCGCTGGCCCCTCGCCGATGATGAGGTCGAGCCGGAAATCCTCCATCGCGGGATAGAGCGTCTCCTCGATGGCGGGCTGCAGGCGGTGGATCTCGTCCACGAAGAGCACGTCGCGCGGCTGCAGGTTGGTCAGGATCGCCGCGAGGTCCCCGGCGCGCTGCAGGATCGGGCCCGAGGTCGCGCGGAAGCCGACGCCCAGTTCGCGCGCCACGATCTGCGCCAGCGTCGTCTTGCCGAGCCCGGGTGGCCCGAAGAGCAGCACATGGTCCATCGCCTCGCCGCGCGCGCGGGCGGCGCCGACGAAGACCTCGAGGTTCTCGCGCAGCGTGCGCTGGCCGATGAAATCCTTCAGCGTCTGGGGACGCAGCGAGCCCTCGGTCGCGTCCTCCTCCTGCCGCGCGCCGGCGGTGAGCCTTTCGTCGCTCATCGCGGCGCCATCTCCTTCAGCGCCTCGGTGATGAGGGCTTCAAGGGCAGCGTCCTTGCCCACGCGCTTCGCCGCACGCGCCACGGCGGCCGACGCCTCCGGCCGCTTCATGCCGAGATTGACCAGCGCGGAGACCGCGTCGTTCTCGCCGCCCTCCGCCGCCGGCGGCGCGATCGCGATACCGCCGAGACCGTCCGCGTCCGGCGTCGCGCGGCCGACCGCCCATTTCTGCATCGCCGGCTCGTCGATGATGCGGTTGGCCGTCGCGGCGCCCAGGCCCTTCACCTCCGAAAGCTTCTTCCTCTCCTTCGCCGCGATCGCTGCGGCGAGCTGCGCCGGCGTCAGGCCGGACAGCACCAGCAGCGCCTTCTGCGGCCCGACCGTCTTCACCTCGATCAGCGCGCGGAAGGCCTCGCGCTCGGTCGCGTCGAAGAAGCCGAAGAGGGTAATGGCGTCCTGGCTGACGCGCGTCTCGACCAGCAGCTTCTGCAACCCGTCCTTCGCCGTCAGCCGGTCGAGCGTCTTGCGCGAGCAGGCCACGAGATAGCCGACGCCGTTCACGTCGAGCACGCAGCCCGCTTCGTGCACGCTTTCGACGACGCCGCGGAGGCTGCCGATCATGCGCGCGCCCTCGCGACCGCCGCGGAGTACGCGTTCCGCGTGCTCCGGTGATGCGCGTGGCAGATCGCGATGGCCAGCGCGTCCGCGGCATCCGCGCGCTTGAAGGTCACACCGGGCAGCAGCTGCCGCACCATCGCCTGCACCTGCTCCTTCGCCGCATGCCCCGTGCCGACCACGGCGCGCTTCACCTCCATCGCGCCGTATTCGCGCACGGCGATGCCCGCCAGCGCCGGCGCCAGCAGCACCACGCCGCGGGCCTGGCCGAGCTTCAGCGCGCTTTCGGGGTTGCGCGCGACATAGGTGTGCTCCACTGCCGCCTCGTCCGGTGACCACTGCGCGATCACCTCCGCCAGGCCCCGGTGCAGCACCAGCAGCCGCCGCGCCAGCTCTTCGCCCGGGGAGGTCGAGACCACGCCGTCGCCGAGGAAGCGCAGCCGGAAGCCGTCATGCTCCACCATCCCCCAGCCCGTGTGCTGGAGGCCGGGATCGAGGCCCAGGATGCGAATCGGGGCGGCGGCCATCCCCCTGCATAGCGGGCACGCCCGGCCAAGGGCAGGGCCTGGCGGGGGATGCCGGCCGCGCGCCGATCCGATAGCCTCCGCCGCGAACAGACCTTGGAGTCCCTCGCGTGAACGGGTGCCGTCATGCCGGCCTTGCCTCTCGCCGCCTGCTGGTCGGCGCCGCCGCGGGTGCCCTGGCCGGCTGCGCCCTGCCGACGCGCGAGCCCCCGGTGCCGCGCGGCCAGGCCAGCCGTGCCACCGTGCTCGGCCTGCCCAACGAGCGCTTCCGGCCCCTGAACGCCGAGGGCACGGCAGCGATCGAGCAGGAATTCCTCGCCGCGGCCCAGCGGCAGCGCCAGCGCCTCGGCCTGGCGCGCTCGGCCAACCTGCCGACGCTCGACCTGCTGTCGGTCTCAGGCGGCGGGGAGAACGGCGCCTTCGGGGCCGGCCTGCTCAATGGCTGGACGCGGCGCGGCGACCGGCCCGTCTTCGACCTCGTCACCGGCGTCAGCACCGGGGCGCTGACCGCGCCCTTCGCCTTCATCGGCCCGTCGCGCGACGAGGAACTGCGGCGCGTCTACACCGACATCTCGCTCGACCGCGTGCTGGTCCGGCGCTGGTTCACCGCGGCGATCTTCGACGACGCGATGGCCGACACGACGCCGCTGTTCGGCCTGATCTCGCAATACCTCGACGATTCCATGCTGGCCGACATCGCCACGGGCTACGACGAAGGGCGCCTGCTGCTGATCGCGACGTCGGACATCGACGCCCAGGTCCCGGTGATCTGGAACATCGGCGCCATCGCGAAGAGCGGCCATCCGCGGGCGCTGGACACCATCCGCAAGGTGCTGCTGGCCTCGGCCGCGATCCCCGGCGCCTTCCCGCCGGTGCTGTTCGACGTGACGCTGGACGGGCAGCCGCATCAGGAGATGCATGTGGATGGCGGGGCCTTCGCCCAGGCCTTCCTCTACCCCACCATCGCGACCCGGGCGCGGCGGGAGGCGCTGGCGCGAAGCCGCCGCGTCACGCCCGCGCGGGCCTGGATCATCCGCAACGGCCGCATCGATCCCGAATGGGCGGAGACCAGCCGGCGCACCGTCAGCATCGCCGGCCGCGCCGTCTCCACCATGATCGCGGCCAGCGGCTACAACGACGTGGTGCGGATGTACTTCTTCACCCAGCGCGACGGCATCGAGTATCGCCTGGCCTTCATCGGGCACGACTTCACCGAGGAATATGTCGAGCCCTTCGAGCCCGGCTACATGCGCGCGCTCTACGACTACGGCTACCAGCACGCGCTGGGCGGCTATGAATGGACGCGCGCGCCGCCGATGTAGCCGGCGCGCCGGACTCGCGGCTCATGCCCTGGCGTGCCCAGCTTCGGTGAGCACACGCAGGCCGATCGTGGGCTACGCCGTCAGCTTCTCCAGCTCGCCTTCCTCGGCCTCGAGGTTGGCATAGACTTGCTGGACGTCGTCATGCTCGTCGAGCAGGTCGAGGAGCTTCATCACCTCCTCGGCCTTCGCGGCATCCAGCATCAGGTTCGTCGTCGGCCACCATTCCAGCCGTGCGGCCTCCGCCGTGCCGAACCTCGCTTCGAGCGCGTCGCGGACGGCGGCGAAATCCTCGACCGAGGTGCTGACCTCGTGGCCCTCGGCGTCGCTCTCGACATCCTCGGCGCCGGCCTCGATCGCGGCTTCCAGCATCGCATCGGCGCCGGCCGCCGCGGCGGCGTAGCGCAGCACGCCCTTGCGCTCGAACTGGAAGGCGACGGAGTTGGTCTCGGCGAGCGCCCCGCCATGCTTGGTGAAGATCGAGCGGAGATCGCCGCCCGTGCGGTTGCGGTTGTCGGTCAGCGCCTCGACGATCACGGCGA
This sequence comes from Falsiroseomonas sp. HW251, assembly GCF_050563545.1. Lineage (NCBI taxonomy): Bacteria > Pseudomonadati > Pseudomonadota > Alphaproteobacteria > Acetobacterales > Roseomonadaceae > Falsiroseomonas > Falsiroseomonas sp. HW251. Next base: position 135,997 of record NZ_JBNXUM010000020.1, on the reverse strand, counting down.
TGCCGTGCGGTCCGTACCCTTCGTAGCGGACCTCCTCGTAGTTCTCGCCGGCCGCGCCCTGGGCGACGCGCTTGATGGCGCGGTCGATGGTGTCGCGGGTCATGTTGGCGGTCAGTGCCGCCTTCACCGCTGCGCGCAGGCGCGGGTTATGGGCAGGGTCGGGGATCCCCGTCTTGGCGCTGACGGTGATCTCGCGGATCAGCTTGCCATAGGCGCGGGCGCGCTTCGCACCCTGCACCTGCTTGCGGTGCATCACGTTCTTCGCGTGGGAATGGCCGGCCATGGCCCGGGGTACTCCGTGAACGGGGGACGGCGCGGCGCGCCGGGTCGGGCGCCCCTATAACGGGCCGGCGCCGGGCCCGGCAATTCGCCCCGGCGCGCAATCGGTTCCGCTGACCTCAACCAGCGGTTCATCATCGCCGGGGCACAGTGCCGCCATGGCCGGTCCTCCCCCGAACGCCGCGCCCTGGCGCCCCGTGCCCGCCCTGGTCGGCTCCCTGGCCGGTCTGCTGGCCGGCGCGGCGCTTATCCTGCTCGCCATCCCGCTCGCGGGACCGGCGGGGACGGCGACCGTCGCGCTGCTGCTGGCGTTCGGCGTGGTCGGCGCGCTGCGGGCCGCGCGGGTCGCCGGCGGGGACACGACGCGGGATCCCCTGACGGGCCTGGCCAGCCATGCCGGGCTGCGGGAGCGGCTGGAGGCGATGCTGGCCATGGCGCGCCGGCATCGCTGGCAGCTCGCGGTCCTCGTCATCGACGTCCGCAACTTCCGCGCGGTGAACGAGGCGCATGGCCGCGGCGGCGGCGACCAGGCGCTCGGCCTGCTGGCGTCGCGCCTGCGCGCCGCGGTCCGGCAGGAGGACGTGGTCGCGCGCCTTGCCGGCGACCGCTTCGCGGTGGCGCAGACCGTGCTGCAGGCCCCCGACGCCGCGCTGCGCCTGGCGGAGCGCCTGGCCGGCGTGCTGGCGGCCGGCCTGACGCTGGAGGGCGGCACGCTTTCGGCCCAGGTGGATATCGGCATCGCCCTCGGCCCCGCGAACGGGGAGGAGCCGGGCCTGCTGCTCGACCGCGCGGAGGAGGCTCTGGAGGCCGCCCGCGCGCTGCCCGAGCCCGCCATCCGCTGCTGGGCGCCGGCGCTGGAGGCCGCGCTGCGCGAGCGCCGCGCGATCGAGCGCGACCTCCGCCAGGCCGTCGCCGCGGAGCAATTCCAGCTGCACTGGCAGCCGCAGCGGCGGCTGTCCGACGGAAGGCTCGTCGGCTTCGAGGCGCTGCTGCGCTGGCCGCACCCGACGCGGGGCATGATCCCGCCGGCCGAGTTCATCCCGCTGGCCGAGGCGACGGGGCTGATCGTGCCGCTCGGCGCCTGGGTGCTGCGCGCCGCGGTGGCCGAGGCCGCGACCTGGCCGGGCGGGCTGACGGTCGCGGTCAACCTCTCCGTCGCGCAGCTGAAGGTGGAGGGCCTGCTGGCGACGGTCGCGGAGGCGCTGTCGATCTCCGGCCTGCCGCCGCACCGGCTCGAGCTCGAGGTCACGGAGAGCATGCTGATCCAGGAGGACCAGGCTTGCGCACGCACACTGGCGGGGCTGCATGCACTCGGCGTCAGCATCTCGCTGGATGATTTCGGGACGGGCTGGTCGAGCCTGGCCTATCTCCGCCGCTTCCCCTTCGACCAGATCAAGATGGATCGCGGCTTCCTGGGCGACCTCGAGGCCGATCCGCGCGGGGATGCCGTGGTCAGCGCGATCCTCGGGCTGGGGCGGGGGCTCGGCATCAGCGTGCTGGCCGAGGGGATCGAGACCGAGGCCCAGGCGAAGCGCCTGACCGCGCTGGGCTGCGAACGCGGCCAGGGCTGGCTGCTGGGGCGGCCGATGCCGGTGGACCAGGCGCGGGCGCTGATCGAGACGGAGGAGAAGAAGGCGAAGCGGGTGGCGGCGTAGCGGCCTGGCTCCGTGCGCTACAGGTGCGCGCGCAACGCCGCCAGCGACCGGATCGCCGGCACGCCGGCCGGTAGCCAGGGCGCGGCTTCCTCGTGCACGATCGCGACGACGCGCATGCCCGCGGCCAGGCCCGCCAGTACGCCGGGCTCGCTGTCCTCCACCACCAGGCAGCGCGCGGGATCGGCGCCCATCGCCGCCGCCGCATGCAGGAACAGCCCCGGCGCCGGCTTCCAGGCGCCGACCTCATAGGCGCTGAAGACGCGTTCCCCCGGGAAGAAGCGCCGGAGCCCCGCCGCATCCAGGCACATCTCGATCTTCGCCCGCGGCGCGTTGGAGGCGACGCAGGCGGGATGGTGCAGCGCGCCGAGCAGCGCCGCCGCGCCCTCGATCTCGCGCAGGCGTTCCCGGTAGACCGCGTCGGCGCGGTCGCGGAAGCGCTGGCCGAAATCCTCGGGCAGCGCGCCGTAGCGTGCCGCGAGCTGCTCCAGCGACGTCGCGAATTGCCGGCCGCGGAAGCTGCGCAGGATCCAGGCGGGATCGGCGTCGTGCCCGAGTTCAGCGAGCAGCTCAGCGAAGACCTCGGCGGACAGCGTCTCGCTGTCCACCAACGTGCCGTCGCAGTCGAAGATGACGGCGTCATGCATCAGGCGGGCATCGCCTGGGAAAGGCGCCCGCCCAGGCGCAGCGGCTCGGCGCGACGCGCCAGGCCCGTCGTGACGTCGGTCTCGACGAAGAGACCGCAGATCGTGGCGGCGCCTTCCGCCGGCGCCAGGCGTTCGCCCGGCACCTTCTTCCAGAAGCGGAGCGCGGCGCCGCCCTTCTCCATGCCGATGACGCTGTCGTAGTCGCCGCACATGCCGGCGTCCGTCATGTAGGCGGTGCCGCCCGGCAGGACCTGGTGGTCCGCGCTCGGCGTGTGGGTGTGCGTGCCGACGACGAGCGAGAGCCTGCCGTCGAAGCTGTGGCCCATTGCCAGCTTCTCGGAGCTTGCTTCCGCATGGAAATCCAGGATCGCGGCGGCGACCGTACCGCCCGCGCCCATGCGGTGCGGCAGCAGCGCCTGCTGCACGCCGCGGAAGGGATCGTCGAGCGCATCCATGAAGAGCCTCCCCATCGCGTTCATCACGAGCACCTTGCGGCCATCGCGCAACGGGATCTCGGCCACGCCGCGGCCGGGCGTGCCCGGCGGATAGTTCAGCGGCCGCAGCAGGCGCGGCTCCTGCTCGATGTAGGGTATGATCTCCTTGCGGTCCCAGGCGTGGTTGCCGAGGGTGATCGCATCGGCGCCGGCGGCCAGCAGCGCGCGCGCCATGTCGGGCGCGAGGCCGAAGCCGTGCGAGGCGTTCTCCGCATTCACCACGACGCAATCCAGCGCGAGGTCGCGGCGGAGCCCCGGCAGGGCTTCGGTGACGGCGTCTCGGCCGGAGCGGCCGACGAGGTCGCCGAGGAAGAGGATACGCAAGTCCGGGTCAGTCCTTGGGACGGATCAGCCCCGCCGGCGTGGCGATGGCGGAGAGCGGAACGTCGTCGGGCCCGGCGGGGACTTCGTCAAGTTCCTGGGCGGCATAGGCGACGCCGATCGCGGTCGCGCCGGGCAGCGCGGCGAGCGTGCGGTCGTAGTAGCCCGCGCCATAGCCGAGGCGATGGCCACGCCGGTCGAAGGCGAGCAGCGGGACGAGGAGGTATGTCGGCGTGAGTTCCTCCGCGTCGGGCTTCGGTTGGCTGGTGCCGACCGGCCCGCGGGCGAGCTCGTCGCCGGGGAGCCAGCGACGGAAATGCAGGGGCTGGCCCCGCTTCGGGGTGACGGGCAGCGCGATGGGGTGGCCGCGCTCGTGGAGCGCGTGCAGCAGCGGGCGGATGTCGATCTCGCGGCCCATGGGCCAGAAGCCCGCGACGATCGCGCCCGGCGGGGGCGGGGCTTGGCGCAGGATGAGATCGGTCAGGGCGGTGCCTGTGGTGGGGTCGCAGGTCTCGCGGCGGGCGAGCGCGACCCTGCGGGCCTCGGCCTTCAGTTCGTGGAGGAGGACGGAGCAGAAGGCAGTCAAGGGCGCTTCCTTGTGGCCGTGAGGTTGCGCTGGCCCCCACCCTAACCCTCCCCCGCAAGCGGGAGAGGGAACGGAAGAGCGGGGAGGGCGCCACTTCAGCGCCGCAAAGCGGCGCCGCGCGCAGCGCCACCTTCCCTCCGGGCGCTCCAGCGCGTCGGCGCGAAGGCCAAGGCCGCGGATGCGGCCGCCCGGCGTCTGAGGGCAGTAAAGAGCGCGAAGCCGCCGTGGCCGTGGGCGGAACAACCCTCCTGAGACCTGCTAGCGCAGGTGGGCGCCAGGTAGCCGGACCACGATCCGGCCAGAGCCAGCTCCCGGAGGTTGCTTATTGGCCCCGGGGGTTGAGATGCCACACGCACCGGGCAGCCTCGCCCGGATCAGTTAGGCGCGGTCGAGGTTCTGGGCAATGCCCTCGATGCGCTCGGCGATGCGCGCGATGCGCTCCGCCAGGCGCGGATCCTCGACCTGTTCCGCAACGGGTTGGCCGCTGCGCGCCTGGGCGACGGCGACCTTCAGGTCGTGCACCTCGTCCGCCAGCAGCAGAGAGGCGAGAAGCAGCAGCCGGCTTTCGCCGAACTGGCCTCCCATCGCCTTGATCGAGTTCACGCGCTTGTCCACCTCGCCGGCGAGCGCGACCAGATGCGCCTCCTGCCCGTCCTCGCAGGAGACGGGATGGCTGTAGCCGCCGACGCGGACGGTCACCTGACCCATGAACTAGCCTTCCTCGCCGAGCGCGGTGCGCAACCGCGCGATCGTTTCGTCCAGCCGGTCCGCGATCGCCTGCACCTGCGCGCGGGACACGCCCTCGCCGGTCGCCATCGGCCGTGGCTTGCCCGCGGCGATCGCCAGGCGCTCCACCGCGGCTTCGAGCCGCGCGAGCGCCTCCTGCGTGCCGGTGCCCCCGATGGGGTTCTCTGTGGCCCGTCCCGTGGATCGTGCGCCCGACACCGTTGGTCCCCGCAGCCCCCGCCCCGCCGATAAAGCAAGGCTTGTCGCGGCCTTGGCCGCTTGTCATGAGGCTTTGCATGCAGAACGCAGCGGGTCAACGGGAGAGCGTGCCCGCCCTGGTCGTGCGGAACGCGGAACAGGCCGCGGCGGCGCTGCGGGTCGCGGATGGCCGGCGCGTGCTGCTGCTCTCGGCGCCGGGTGCCGCGGGGTTCCTCGGCCCGCTCGCCTGGCGGGCACTGGTGGCGCGGGCGGAGTCGCTCGTCCCCGGCGCGCCCTTCGACGACGCGCTCTGCTGCGGCGACGCGCCGGGCCATGCGCTGGCGGCGCTGCGAGCGGGCTGCCGGCTGCTGGTGCTGCATGGCGCCTGCCCGGCCTTCGCGCAGGTCGAAGCGGCAGCCGAGGTCGCGGGCGCGCGTTTGCTCCCCGGCCGCCCGCCCGCCTTCGACGCAATGGACCTCGACCTCCGCAAGCCGGGGGCCCGGGTCAAGCTCGCGCAGTGGTTGGCGGCCTCCCCCCATGACAGCGCGGCCATCCAGCGCTAGACCGCGCGACACACGACGACCGAGCCGGAGAAGGAAGCCGCCATGCGCCTGACGCCCAAGGTCCAGGAAATCCTGTCCTGGTACGAGAGCGACAACCCCGGGACCAAGGCGAACCTCGCCCGCATCCTCATGCAGGGCAAGCTGGCCGGCACCGGCCGCATGGTCATCCTGCCCGTGGACCAGGGCTTCGAGCACGGCCCCGCCCGCAGCTTCGCGCCGAACCCCGCGGGCTACGACCCCCGCTACATGTTCGAGCTGGCGCTCGAGGCCGGGCTCAACGCCTATGCCGCCCCGCTCGGCATGATCGAGGCCGCGGCCGCATCCTATGCCGGCTGCATCCCGACGATCCTGAAGGTGAACAGCTCCAACAGCCTGTCCACGACGAAGGACCAGGCGGTGACGGCGACGGTGCAGGATGCTCTGCGGCTGGGCTGCTCGGCGATCGGCTTCACCATTTATCCCGGCTCCGAATACCAGTTCGAGATGATGGAGGAGCTGCGCGAGCTCGCGGCCGAGGCGAAGGCGTGCGGTCTTGCCGTCGTGGTGTGGAGCTATCCGCGCGGCCCGATGCTCGACAAGGTCGGCGAGACCGCGCTCGACATCTGCGCCTATGCCGCTCACATGGCGGCGCTGATCGGCGCGCACATCATCAAGGTGAAGCCGCCGACGGCCGCGGTGTCGCTCGACGCCGCGAAGAAGACCTACGAGAAGAACCCGGTCGAGGACGACGCGGCAAAGCGCTTCGCGCATGTCGTGCAGGCCTGCTTTGGCGGTCGTCGCCTGGTGGTGTTTTCGGGCGGCGAGGCCAAAGGGACGGAGGACATCCTGAAGGAGGTCCGCGCGATCCATGCCGGCGGCGGCAACGGCTCCATCATGGGCCGCAACGCCTTCCAGCGCCCGAAGGCCGAGGCGCTGAAGCTGCTCTCCGACATCATCGCGGTCTACCAGGGCTGACGACCGGAGAGGGGGGCAGCGTCGCCCTCCTTTTCCCTGCATCCGGGGGCGCGCCCGGCGCGTAGCCCTTGCATGCTGCGTGTCGCGATCCGCCTTGCCGCCGTCGTCCCGATCCTCGCCGGCGGGATGGGCGCGCTGCTTGGGGCGTCGTTTCTCGGCGGTGATGCATCCGTGGCGATCGACAGCCATCTGCGCTACCTCTCGGGGCTGCTGCTCGGGCTCGGGCTGCTGGCGTTGTGGTGCGCGGCGGACCTGCCGCGGCGGGGCGGCGCCTTCACGATCCTCTGCGGCGTGGTCGCGCTCGGCGGGACGGCGCGACTGCTCGGGCTGATGCTCGCGGGGCTGCCGCCCTGGCCGCATCTGCTGGCGCTGGCGATGGAGCTCGGCGTGACGCCCGCGCTCTGGCTGTGGTGGCGCGCGACACTCGGCAAGGGGGCGGCGATACAGTAAGCCGCGGGGATGCCGGATTGCCGTCTCTACCTCATTACGCCCCCTGCCCTGCCCGATGTCGCGGCCTTCGCCTCGACGCTCGCGCAGGCGCTGGATGCGGGCGACGTCGCGGCGCTGCAGGTGCGGCTGAAGGACGTGTCCGACGACGCGATCCTGCGCGCGACGGAGGCGATCCTGCCCGTCGCGCAGGCGCGTGGCGTCGCGGTACTGATGAACGACCGCATGGACCTCGCGAAGCGCGCGGGCTGCGATGGCGTGCATCTCGGCCAGGACGACGGCGATCCCGTCGCCGCGCGCGGGCTGCTGGGCAAGGACGCCACGATCGGCGTGACCTGCCATGCCTCGCGCCACCTCGCGATGGAGGCGGGCGAGAACGGCGCGGACTACGTCGCCTTCGGCGCCTTCTTCCCGACCGACACCAAGGCGACGGTCCACAAGGCCGAGCCCGAGATCCTGGAATGGTGGTCCGAGATGTTCGAGATCCCCTGCGTCGCGATCGGCGGCATCACGGCCGCGAACTGCGCGCCGCTGGTGCGCGCGGGCGCCGATTTCCTCGCGGTGATCGGCGCGGTGTGGAACCACCCGGCGGGTGCCGCTGCCGGCCTGCGCGCGATGAACGCGGCGATCGCCGCGGCCTGATCGATGGACGAGATCACCTTCCACACGCGCACGCACCGCCCCGGCACGATCCTGGATGTCGGCGCGCATGACGGGCTGCTGACACTGCCCTTCGCGGCGCTGCCGGGCGCGACGGTGCTCGCCTTCGAGCCGCTGCCCTCGGCCTTCGCTCGGCTGGCCGCGGCCTGCGCGGGGCTCCCCAACGTGACCCTGCGGCGCGAGGCGCTGGGCGCGGCGCCTGGGTCGCTGATGCTCTCCGTCCCGGTGCTGGACGGCGTCGTGCAGGAGCAATGGGCGAGCGTCGCGAAGGACTACGGGACCTATGGCTCGGTGACCGCGCAGCGGCACGAGGTCGCGGTGATCACGGTGGACTCGCTGGAACTGCGCGACCTCGCGCACATGAAGGTGGATGCCGAAGGCTTCGAGCAGGAGGTGCTGGAAGGCTCGCGGGAGACCCTGCGGCGCTGCCGGCCCGTGCTGAGCCTTGAGCTCGAGGAGCGGCACCGCGCCGGCGCGACGCGCGACGTGCCGGCGCTGCTCGCGGCGCTGGGCTACGAGACGCGGTTCTGGCTCGACGGCGCGATGCGGCCGCTCTCCGCCTTCGACGCCGCGACGATGCAGGTCGCGAGTTCCGACCCCGCCGTGTTCGGCGCCTCCGACCCCTACGTCTTCACCTTCTATGCCTGGCCCGGGGAGCGCGCGGCGGAGGTGCTGGCGGCGCTGGGCTGAGCGGCGACAGTGCGGACGGCGTGCGGGCCGTAGAAGCCCTGCTGCACGGCGAGCCAGGCGCCAGGCGGGATGCGCCACTTGCCCGGGGCTTCCAGCACATGCGCGGCGGTGGCGAACAGGGCGGGCGCCAGCAGGGCAAGCGCGAGGGTCCGTCGCATCCCCGCCAGACGCGCGGTCAGCGCGCGGGTTGCCGGCCTGCGCCCGGCAGCCAGAGCACCTGGGCGATGTCCTGCGCGCCGGAGGCCAGCATCGCCAGGCGATCGAAGCCGAGCGCGATGCCGCTGCCGGCCGGCATGCCGTGTTCCAGCGCCGCGAGGAAATCCTCGTCCACCTCCCAGCCTTCCTCGCCAGCTTCGGCGCGGCGGGCCTCGACGTCGCGGGCGAAGCGGGCGCGCTGCTCATCCGCGTTTGTCAGCTCGTCGAAGGCGTTGGCGAGCTCGAGGCCCGCCATAAAGAGCTCGAAGCGCAGCGCGGCGCGGGGGTCGGCGGGGTCGCGGCGGGCGAGCGCGGCCTGGGGCGCGGGCCAGTGCGTGAGGAAGGTCGCCCGGCCGCGGCCGATCTTCGGCTCCACATGGGTGAGCACCAGGTGGAAGAAGGCGTCCTCCCACGAAAGCCCCGGCGGCAGGTCCAGGCCGGCGGCGGCCGCGGCGGCGTGCAGCGCCGCGGCGTCGCCCTCCTCGCCCTCCACGGTCGCGAGGATGTCGAGGCCGTTGCAGTGCGTCCGAAACGCCTCGGCCATGGTGAGGCGTTCGAAGGGGAGGGAGAGGTCCGTCTCCTCCCCGCCATGCGCGACGCGGGCGGGCAGGACGCTGCGGCAGAAGCGCTCCGTCTCCTCCATCAGCCCGTCCAGCGTCAGCCCTGGCGCGTACCACTCCAGCATGGTGAATTCGGGCGCGTGGCGCGGGCTGAGCTCCCCGTTGCGCCAGACCTTTGCCAGTTCGAAGACCCGCCCGGCGCCGGCGACCAGCAGGCGCTTCAGCGCGAGTTCCGGCGAGGTCCGCAGCCACAGCGTCGCCTCGCTCCCCGCGCCGAGATGGGGGCGATAGGCCGTGCGGAAGGCGCGGAGATGCACCTCCATGCCGGGCACCGGCACCAGGGCGGGCGTCTCGACCTCGGCGTAGCCCTCGGCCGCGAACCAGGCGCGGGTCTCGGCGGCCAGGCGCGCGCGGCGGCGGAGGAAGGGGAGGCGCGCGGCGAGGCTCTCGGGGTGCCAGGGCGGCTGGGGCATGGACGGCGACGGCTTCCGGGGCTACGCGCCCGCCAGCATGCCCGACGACGCGCTTCCCCGCACCCTCCGCAGCGCGCGCGACCTGGTCGCGGCGGGGCTGCTGCCGGCGGCCTCGGCCCCGGCCGCGGAGGCGGTGGCGGCGCGGTATGCCATCGCCGTGACGCCGGCCGTCGCGGCGCTGATCGGCGACGTGTCAGACCCCTTGGGCGACCCGATCGGGCTGCAATACATCCCTGACGCGGCGGAGCTCGTCACCGCGCCGCATGAGGCGGACGACCCCACCGCCGATGCGCCCTTCACGCCGGTGAAGGGGGTGGTGCGGCGCTATCCCGACCGGGCGCTGCTGAAGCCGCTGCTCGCCTGCCCCGTCTATTGCCGCTTCTGCTTCCGGCGCGAGGTGGTCGGCCCCGATGGCGGCCTGCTGACCGAGGCCGAGCTCGAGGCCGCCATCGCCTGGCTCGCCGCGACGCCGGCGATCCGCGAGGTGATCCTGACCGGCGGCGATCCCCTGATGCTGAGCCCCCGGCGCCTCGCGTCGCTGCTGTCCCGCCTGGCGGCGATCCCGCATGTCGAGATCCTGCGCATCCACAGCCGCGTGCCGGTCGCCGATCCCGCCCGCGTCACGCCGGCGCTGGCCGGGGCGCTGGGGAGGGAGAAGCCGCTTTATCTCTGCGTCCATGCCAACCACGAGCGGGAGTTCACGCCGGAAGCGGGATCGGCGCTGCGGCGCCTGCGGGGGGTGGCGACCCTGCTCGGGCAATCCGTGCTGCTGCGCGGGGTGAACGACCGCGAGGCCGCGCTCGAGGCGCTGTTCCGGGCGATGCTGCGGCACGGGGTGAAGCCCTACTACCTCCACCAGCTGGACCCCGCGCCGGGCACGGCGCGGTTCGCGGTGCCGGAGGCGGAGGGGCTGCGGCTGGTCGGCGCGCTGCGCGGGCGGCTGAGCGGGCTCGGGCAGCCGCTCTATGTGAAGGAGACGCCGGGGGGTGGGGGGAAGGTGCCGGTGAGGGCGGCATTTTTAGGGTTTTAGGATTTTAAGCTTTTAGCCCTTTATCGCGCTCGGCTTCGGACAAACAGGTCTCTTCTGTCCTTCAAGGTCGCGCTCACCCCCACCCGCCTCGCTACGCTCGGCACCCTCCCCCGCTCTGCGGGAGAGGGAGAATGGCGCAACGCTCCCTCTCCCGCAGAGCGGGGGAGGGCCAGGGGTGGGGGTCGGCGCCCTTCGGACAAATGCGGCAACCCGCGCCGGGACGCCCGCCCTGCCCTCTGATCCACAGCCTGAAAGAACCGCGCGCGGGCCTCACGGCCCTTGCATCTATTCCTATCCTACCGACGCCTGCCCCTCCCTGTCCAGTGCGATCGCGTCCTCCTCCACGCGGCCGAAGGTCACGATCTGGCCCTCGCTGAACTCGGGGTCATAGGCGAAGCCCGCGGCTTCCATGTGGGCGAAGACCGTCCCGATCCCGCGCAGCCCGGTGTTCCAGCGGTGCACCTCCAGCACGACCTGGCGCACGCCGGGGAAGCGCGCGCCGTCGAGCAGCGCGACCTCGCCCCCCTCCACGTCGAGGATCAGCACGTCGGGCCGCACCTCCTCGATCAGCCCGGCCAGCGACCGCGCCGGCAGCCGCTGGTGCCGCATCCCGTCGCGCCTGGCGGTCGAGGACGCCCAGAATTCCTCGTCGGTCCAGAAATCGGCCTCCCCGTCCGCATGGCCGACGACGGCGTTGACCAGCTCGGCCGTCACCCCGTTCAGCTCATGCGTGCGGCGGGCGACGGGGATCAGCGCGGCATTCGCCTCCACCGCCACGACCCGCTGGGCCAGCCGCGCGGCGCGGGCCGAGACCAGGCCGAGCGCGGCGCCGACCTCCAGCACCGTGTCCGACGGCCGCAGCAGCCGCGGCAGCAGCGCGAGCTCGTTGCGCTCATAGGTGCCGTTCGACAGCGCCAGCCAGGTCTTCGGCCCGAGCAGGCGGTGCGGCACCTCGAGCCGGAGGCCGCCGAGGCGGAAGGCGTGGATCCGGTCGGGGGGCGCGTCCGCGGGGAAGGCGGTGGCGGCCGGGCGGAGCGCGTCGCGGATGGCGCGCGCGATGGGGCGGAGGCGCTGGTCGAGGCTGTCCAAGATCTCTTCCGTGCGAAGTTGGGGACGGTCGCGGAGCCGGGCGGCAGGGCGGGGCCGCGCGCGGCGATAGGGTGGCGGAGAGTGTAAAGGCTGGGGGCGCCGCGGGTTCGCAGGGCTGGGCGAGCGAGCGTGCCGTTCCGCCGCGCTCCGGCAGGGCCAGGGCCCGTTAGACAACGCCGCGCGGGTCGGTCCGGCGGGTCTTTTCCGCCTCTGCGTCGTTGCCAGGCTTGCCGATGCAATCAGCATCGGCGGCGCCCGGCGCCTGGCAGTGACGAAAAAAACCCGGCGGATCCTCGGCCGCCGGCATTCTCAAGCGGTCTCTGAGCGCGCGGCCAGGACACCGCGCGCGCCCTGCCCTGGTCAGGCCTGGCCGAGGCGCGCGGCGACGCGGGCCATCAGCGCCTCGCGTTCCGCCCGCATGGCGCGCATGCCGGCGCGGGCACGGGCGAGCACCGCGGGCGGCGCCGTGTCGGGATCGCCGGCCTGGAAGGGCGGGTCGGGCGCGTATTCGATGCGGAGCTGGATGGCCTGGGCGGCTTCCTCGCCGGCGATCTCGGCGGCGATGGTGAGCGCGAAGTCGATCCCGGCCGTCACGCCGCCGCCCGTGAAGAGGTTGCCGTCCCGCACCACCCGCGCCTTGACCGGGGTGGCGCCGAAGGCGGGGAGGAAGTCGTGGCTGGCCCAATGCGTCGTCGCGCGCCGGCCGCGCAGCAGCCCCGCCGCGCCGAGGACCAGCGCGCCCGTGCAGACCGAGGTGACGTAGCGCGCGCCTTCGGCCTGGCGGCGGAGGAAGGCGAGGGTTTCGTCATCCTCCATCAGCGCGCCGACGCCGGGGCCGCCGGGGACGCAGATGAGGTCGAGAGGGGGGCAGTCCGCGAAGGCGGTGTCGGGGGTGAGCATGAGGCCACTGTCGGCGCGGACGGGCGCGGTGTCCTTCCAGACCAGGCGGACACGCGCGCCGGGGAGGCTGGCGAGGACCTCATGCGGGCCGGTCATGTCGAGATGGGTGATGCGGGGGAAGACGAGGAGGCCGATGTCGAGGGTGGGCGGGGTGGTGGCCACTGAGAGCTCCTGCTTGTTGGGGGGGCTTCGCGGCGCCCCGCCGCGGTTCTGCGTGGAGTGCTGGCACTCAACCGAAAGAGCGGGCGCCCTTGGACGCTCCGGCCTTCGGCTCTGCGAGTACGATTGCGTCGTTGGGCTAGATGTCTAGCGGCAAATGCAGATATCCGCGGTGCCGGAGTCACTGACATAAGCGATCGCAAGAAGCCGGTCGTTGCCGAGTTTCCTACAGGCCTTCCCGCATCATGAGCTACGGCGCTTCGGGGCGGAGCACTGCGGAGCAGGCCCACGCTTGAATGCTATTCAGGGTTGAATTCACTGAGCCTAACTGCCACCCTCTTCCGCGATGGAAGAGGGCGCTCGTCGCGCCACCACCGGGCAACCATACGAGTATTGCATGTTTTCAATTTCGATCTTCAACAATAAGGGCGGAGTGGGCAAGACGACGCTCACATTTCATTTCGCCCACGCCTTAGCGGACCTTGGAAAGAAGGTACTTGTTGTCGACCTAGATCCACAGTGCAATCTAACAATCCTGGCGATGTCAGATAGAAGCATTTTCGGTATTTGGGACGCGGAAGATGCGTTTATGCCTGATTTTGGAGCTTTCGAAGATTTAGATTTGGAAGATAGAGACAAACTCCTCTCTAAACCGAGATCAACGCACTTTTTGCTTAAATCTGCCGAAGATGGACTCACAGATTTTGAGGAGACACCGCAGCCAGTGAGAATTGGAAGCAGCATCTGGCTGCTACCAGGGAGACTGACGCTCCATTCCTATGAGGACAAAATCGGCGAACGCTGGTCAAATTGCTATAAGGGCGACCCTCTCGCTATCAGGACAATCACTCAGATAAGAACAATTGCCGCCCGATACGCTGAAGAATATGACTTTGATTTTGTGATATTTGATACGTCACCAAGCCTCGGCATGCTGAATAGAGTTATTCTTTCCATGACGGATGGGTTCATTATTCCATGTCTACCAGATAAATTCTCTCTTTACGGAATCAAAAATATCGGCAATGCATTAGCTCGCTGGAAGTCTGAGTTCGAGACAATCCTGAGCTTACAAGCATCTACTCGCAGACGGCTTTTTCCGCGGCACTTCGTACGTTTTCTGGGATACACGATCTACAATGCGCGACCATACAGGCAGAACCCACCTATAAACAGATGGAATCTTGCAAGCGGTCACTTTCATTTTGCACAGCAGATACCAGAAACTATCCGTGGCGCAATTCCTGAAGAGATACGCGCACATTTAACGGACGACGACATCAACGAGCCGATTGGCGGCACAGCCGTTATGCATACACACAACACATTGCCAAATATCGCCCAAAAATATCATCAGCCCATTTGGAAGCTTCCGAGCCTAAGCGGCCTCTCGAAAGCTGATGAGAACACGATCAGAATAAATCGCGACGCCTATACTCGAACAAGGCAACAGTACGCCTCGTTTGCCGAGGATGTAATCGACCGGATTGAACGCATATGAGCCAAGGTGATGATCTTACGGAATCATTGCTTAGCACGTATCGCCGGAATCGCATGGCTTTCGCCGGCTTCATGCAAAACGTGGTTTCTTTTTTCCAGCCCAACAACGAGCTCTTGATGGATGCGGGCGCTCGATTCGTTGTTCACTCAGTCAAATTTCGCGAGAAAGACACTGACCACCTTAGAGAGAAAATTGCGCGAAAACTTAACGAAGGAAGAACAATAACCCCCGATAATATTTTTTCTTCTATTACTGACTTTTGCGGCGTGCGCGTCCTCCACCTGAAGCTGCGCGATTTTCCGATAATTCACAACGCGATACAGAACCATCTGAAGGACCAACACTGGGCCCTTTTCGAAGACCCGAAAGCATACACTTGGGACCCCGAATACAAAGCGTTTTTTGAGAAAGCTGGAATTAAAACGGAGCTGAAGGAAAGTTTTTATACGAGCGTTCATTACGTGGTGAAGCCGAACCCTGAAGCATCAGTTACCTGTGAAATTCAGGTTCGCAGTCTTTTCGAGGAAGTTTGGGGAGAGATTGAACACGATCTAAACTATCCTAAGCCAAGCGAGAATCTGGCTTGCCGCGAGCAACTCAAGGTACTGGCTAAGATTGTGGGCGCTGGATCGAGACTTATCGAAGCAATCTACACATCGCTGGAAGCCGACGGCGTTTCGGTGCGGGCGCCGCAAACCGCGGTGGTGCCGCAGCCACCGCCCAAAGAAGCTCCTGCAACCAAGTCGCGGAAGAGGAGAAGGGGCTTCCCCAGTGAGCGTGAGCCACCTAAAGCAGCGGCGCGCCCTCAGCGATCCCCTTAACCGACTAGGACACCCGCCCCCATGGCGAAGATGCAGGCCAACCAGATGCGTGCCGGCATGGTCATCGAGTTCGAAGGCCAGCGCTACACCATCCTCAAGCAGAACATCATGATCCCCGGCAAGGGCGCGGCCGTCATCCAGGTCGAGATGCGCAACGTCCGCTCCGGCGCCAAGAAGGACCAGCGCTGGCGCACGGCGGATACCGTGGAACGCCTGACCACCGAGGACAAGGAATTCACCTTCTCCTACACCGACGGCGACATGCTCGTCCTCATGGACCCCGCGACCTACGAGCAGACCCAGGTCCACAAGGACATCCTCGGCGACCGCCTGCCCTTCCTGGTCGAGAACATGACCGTCAACGTCCGCCTCATCGAAGGCGAGCCCGTCTCCATGGACATCCCGGAGACGGTGGTGCTCGAGGTGACGGAGGCCGATCCCGTGGTGAAGGGGCAGACGGCGAGCTCCTCCTACAAGCCGGCGACGCTGTCGAACGGGGTCAAGACGATGGTGCCGCCCTTCATCACCGCGGGGGAGAAGATCGTGGTGAAGACCGAGGACGGGTCGTATTACGAGCGGGCGAAGGGGTGAGGCCGTAGGGCCAGCGCCCGGCGCCGCACCCCCACCCAGCCTCCGCGTCGCCGGCTGAAGCCGGCTGCTCCGGCGCCGACGCAGTGCGTCGGCCCCCCGCAAGCGGGAGAGGGAGCTGTTGCGCAGGGGGGAGGGTTGCGGCTCCACTGCATTGTCTTTGAAGGCCGGAGGCGCCATGCCTTCGGCCTTTGCTCTTTCAACGCCCCCGAGGTTCCCGATCCGATGGCCGTCTCGCCGCGCATCTCCGCTTCCATGAACGTGCTGCACCAGGCCGTGCAGAAGGCCGGACGCCGCCTGCTGCGCGACTTCGGCGAGGTCGAGAACCTCCAGGTCTCCTCCAAGGGGCCGGGCGACTTCGTGTCCCAGGCGGACCTCCGCGCGGAACAGACGCTGAAGGAGGAACTGGCCAAGGCGAGGCCGGGCTGGGCCTTCCTCGGCGAGGAAGGCGGCCACGCAGAGGCTGCGAGCCGGGCCGAGGGGGAGTGGGAATACCGCTGGGTCGTGGATCCGCTCGACGGCACCACCAACTTCCTCCACGGCATCCCGCAATGGGCGGTCTCGGTCGGGGTCGAGAAGCGGACCGAGGACGGCCGGACCGAGCTCGTCGCGGGCTGCATCTACAACCCCGCGATGAACGAGCTGTTCTGGGCGGAAAAGGGCGCCGGCGCGTTCCTCAACGACAAGCGCATCCGCGTCTCGGGGCGGCGGGAGATGGTGAATGCGCTGTTCTCGACGGGCATTCCCTTCGCGAAGACGCAGCGCAAGGTGGAGTTCTCGCTGACGCTGGCGAAGCTGATGCCGCTGGTCTCGGGCGTGCGGCGCTTCGGCTCGGCGGCGCTCGACCTGGCCTGGGTGGCGGCAGGTCGGTACGAGGGGTTCTGGGAACTCGGGCTGAACAAGTGGGACGTGGCCGCCGGCATCGTGCTGGTGCGGGAGGCCGGCGGGATGGTGACGGACCACCTCGGCGGGGACGGGTTCTACGACAGCGGCTGGATCGTGGCGGGCAACCCGACGCTGCAGCCGAAGCTGCGGGAGGTCGTGGCCGAGGGCATCGCGGCGGCTGAGGCGGCGCGGGGCAAGGGCGGGGAGTGAGGGAGGGGCGAAAGCCCCCTCCCGGCCTCCCCCGCAACAGCGGGGGAGGAGAAGTGCCGGGGAGGGTCGGGCGGGGGCCGCTGCACGCCCCCTGTCCCTTCCTCGCCACATGCCTGCGCATAACGCCACCGCGCATGGCGCCGACTCGTCCGGGACACTAGGTTGCCGCGTCATGGAACGTCGCCGCGTCATCGTTGCGCTTGCCCTCGCCGCGCCCTCGGCCGCGCCGGTCGCGCTCGCGCCCTCCGCCGCGACGGCGCAGAGCCGCGGCGCGCCGCCGCCGCCACTCGCGCTGCCAGCCGGCATGTCCCCCCTGCCCCGCGGCGCCTACCGCCTGCAGTTCCGCCCCAACGAGGCGACGATCCCCGCCGGCGTCGCGCCGACGCTGGCCGAGCTCGGCCGGCGGCTCGCGGCGATCCCCGCGGGGACCGGGCGCGTGACGGTGGAAGCGCAGGTCAGCGGGCCGGCCAACGATGCCTCCGCCGCCAGGCGCGTGGCCCTGGCGCGCGCGACGGAGGTGCGCAAGGCCCTCGTCGCGGGCGGGATCGAGGAGACGCGGGTGGATGTCCGGGCGCTCGGGCGCACCACGGCGGCGATCGACGTCGCTGACATCCTGCCGCCCGGGGTGCAGACCGCGCAGAGGCCCGCCCGATGACGAGCCCGACGCTCTTCCTCTGGCGCATGCTGGCCTTCCTCGCGGTGGTCGGCGTGATCGCCGGGCTGCTGAGCGCCGAGATCGCGCGGGCCTTCGCGGCCAACCCGATGCTGAACGGCGTGATCCTGGGCGTGCTGCTTCTCGGCATCGGCTGGACCATCCGCCAGGTGCTGGCCCTGACGCGCGAGGTCGAGTGGATCGAGGCCTTTCGGAACCCGGTGGCGGGCGCGCCGACGCAGCCCGCGCCGAAGCTGCTCGCGCCGATGGCGTCCATGCTGGCGAGCCGGAAGTCGGAACGGCTGAGCCTGTCCGCGATGGCGATGCGGAGCGTGCTGGACGGGATCTCGTCACGGCTGGACGAGACTCGTGAAATCTCGCGCTATGCGACGGGGCTGCTGATCTTTCTCGGGCTGCTCGGCACCTTCTGGGGGCTGCTGCTGACGATCGGCAGCGTGGCGCAGGTCATCAACGACATGTCGGTCGGCACGGGCGACATCAACGCGCTCTTCAACCAGCTGAAGTCGGGCCTGGCGGAGCCGCTGCGCGGCATGTCCATCGCCTTCTCGTCCTCCATGCTGGGGCTGGCCGGCGCGCTGGTGCTGGGGTTCCTCGACCTGCAGGCGGGCCAGGCGCAGAACCGCTTCTACACCGAGCTCGAGGACTGGCTGGCGGCGGCGACGCGGCTGTCGTCGGGGGCGCTGGGCGGCGACGGCGAGGGCTCGATGCCCGTCTATGTCCAGGCGCTGCTGGAGCAGTCCGCCGAGAACATGGAGGAGCTGCAGCGCACCCTCGCGCGCGGCGAGGAAGGCAGGGCGTCGGGGAACCAGGCGCTGATGACGCTGACGGAGCGGCTGAGCGTGCTGGCCGACCAGATGCGCGCGAGCCAGGTGCTGATGGGCCGCATGGCGGAGGCGCAGGCGCAGATCGGGCCGGTGCTGCAGCGCCTGGCGGAATCCGGCAGCCAGGGCGCGCTGGACGACGCGAGCCGCGCGCATATCCGCAACCTCGAGCTCTACCTCGCGCGCATCCTGGAGGAGATGACCCAGGGCCGCATGCAGGCGACGGCGGAGATCCGGAGCGAGATCAAGGTGCTGAGCCGCACCATCGCCGCGCTGGCGGAAGAGCCGCCGCGGTGAGCCCCTAGATGCCGCTCGGGCGAAACAGGCGATCGCATGGCGGGATCGAGGCCTGGCCGGGCTATGTGGACGCGCTGTCCACGCTGCTCATGGTCCTCATCTTCGTCCTCCTGGTCTTCGTGCTGGCGCAGGGGTTCCTCTCCGTCGCGCTGTCCTCGCGCGACCGCGCGCTGGACCGGCTGAACCGCCAGGTCGCGGAGCTCGGCGAGCTGCTGGCGCTGGAGCGCGGCCAGGCGGAGGAGCTCAGGGGCTCGCTCGGCCGGACGAGCGAGGAGCTGCGCGCCGCGACCACCGCCCGCGACACGGCGCAGCGCGCGCTGGCGGGCCTGCGGGACGAACGCGACCGGCTGGCGGCGGACCGCGACACCACGCGCGGGGAGCGCGACCGCCTCGCGGCGCGCATCGCGGACCTCGAAGCCGCGTCCCGCGGCGGCGCCTCGCGCGTCGCGGAGCTCGAGCAGCGCCTGGCGGAGGCGCTGGCGCGCACGGAAGCCGTCGGCGGCCAGGCCGCGCGCACGACGGCGAACCTGACCGACGCGCAGCGCCAGCTCGCCGCGCAGGCAGCGGCGCTGGAGGCGACGCGGCGCGACCTCGACAACGAACGCACGCAGCGCGAGGCGCGGGAGGCGGAGGCGCAGACGCTGGCGCGCGACCTGAATGCCGCGCGGCAGACGCTGGAAGCCGCGCGGCGCGACATCGCCTCGCTGCGCGCGGAAGCGGTCAGGCTCGACCGCACCGTGCAGGCCGACCGCGCGACGATCGAGGCGCGGCTCTCCGACATCGTGCGCCTCAACGACCAGGTCCGCGCGCTGGAGGCGCTGCGCGACCAGCTCGAGCGCCAGGCCCAGCAGGCGATCGCGCGCGCCGGGACCGAGGAGCAGCAGCGGGTGGCGGCGCAAGCCGCGCGCGCCGAGGCCGACCGTGCCCGCGCCGCCGCCGAGGCGCTGGTCGCCCAGGCCCAGGCCCGCGCGACCGAGTCCGATCGCGCGCGCGCGGCGGCGGAAGCGCAGTCCGGCGAGTTCGGGCGGCTGTCGGAAAGCGCGCGCGCCCAGGTCGCGCTGCTGACGCGCCAGCTCGAATCCGTCCGCGCCGAGATCGCGCGGCTGAACGCCGCGCTCGACAGCTCGGAATCCCAGGGGCGGGAGCGCGAGGCGCAGATCGCCCTGCTCGGCCAGCGGCTGAACGCGGCGCTCGCCGCTCGCGTCGAGGAACTGCAGTCCTATCGCTCGGATTTCTTCGGCCGGCTGCGTCGCGTGCTCGGCGACCGCGCCGATGTGCGCATCGTCGGCGACCGCTTCGTCTTCCAGTCCGAGGTGCTGTTTCCCGTGGGCAGCGCCGATCTCTCGCCCGCCGGCGCGCAGCAGATCCGCGAGATCGGGCGCGTGCTGATCGAGCTGTCCTCGCAATTCCCCGCCGACCTGAACTGGGTGCTGCGGGTGGACGGTCACGCCGACCGCACGCCGATCCGCGGCCGCTTCGCCAGCAACTGGGAATTGTCGGCCGCGCGCGCCATCTCCGTCGCGCAGCTGCTGATCGCGGAGGGACTGCCGCCCAACCGCGTCGCCGCGGCCGCCTTCGGCGACACCCAGCCGCTCGATGACCGCGACACGCCGGACGCCTATGCAAGGAACCGGCGGATCGAGCTGCGTTTGACGGACCGCTAGCGCCCGTTGGACAACAGGCGCGCCACTTGCCGGACGCCCGCCATGACCGCCAGCCTGCACGTCGTCGATCACGCCCTGCTCGCCCATCGGATGGCGGAGCTGCGCGACGCCGCGACGCCGTCGCCCCGCTTCCGCCGCCTGCTGGCGGAGATCGGCGCAATGCTGACGGTCGAGGCGACGCGGGACCTGCCCAGCGTCATCGCCAAGGTCACGACGCCGCTGACCACGATGGAACACCGCAAGCTCGCCGGGCCCGAGCCCGTGCTGGTGGCCGTGCTGCGCGCCGGGCTCGGCCTGATGGAGGGCGGGATGCAGATCCTGCCGGAGGCGCCGGTCGGGCATGTCGGCCTCGCGCGCGACGAGCACACGCTGAAGCCGAGCCAGTATCTCTTGCGCATGCCGCCCGAGGTCACGACGCGCGGCGCGATCCTGTTCGACCCGATGCTGGCCACGGGCGGCAGCGCGATCGCCGCGGTCAACCGGGTGAAGGAAGCCGGCGCGCCGGCGATCCGCTTCGTCTGCGTCGTCGCCGCGCCCGAAGGAGTGGCGAAGCTGCGGGAGGCGCATCCCGACGTGCCGATCTACACCGCCGCCCTTGACGTGAAGCTGAACGAGCGCGGCTTCATCGTGCCCGGCCTGGGCGATGCCGGCGACCGCTGCTTCGGGACGGAGGGTTAGGCGCGCATCACCCGCTGCGGCGAGGCAGCGCAACAAGGGCGTCGCCGGTCGCATGATGCATTGTGCGCATCAATTGCCGTGCTGCGCACTCAGGACGATCGCGGATCTGCAGGCGGCCCGCTGGATCAGCGCGTCGCCGGACGGCGGGGCTATCGCACCACCGCCCATAGCGCAGACTCGTCCTCGAGCCGCGCGTATTCCCGGCCGCGGAAATCCGTCCAGGAGACGACGCCGAGCGCCTGGTCCGCTTCCACCACCGGCACGTGCCGGAAGCCGCCATCCTGCATCATCCGCAGCGCATCCATCGCCGTGGCGCGCGGGCGGATGGTCGCGACCTTCGTCGTCATCACCTCCGCCAGCGTCGTCGCATCCGCGTCCCTGGATGTCGCGAGGACGCGGCAGACCGCATCGCGCTCGGTGAAGATGCCGAGCAGGCGCCCCGCCTCGTCCGTCACCAGCACGGAGCCGACATAGCGCTCGGCCATGCGTTGCGACGCCTCGCGCACCGTGGCGCCGGGCGGGGCCGTCAGCGGGACCTGCCCGCGTATCATCTCGGAAACCGGTCGGCTCAGCATCGTCAGCCTCCCCCGGCGCCTTTTCGGACGGGCCCCGCGGGAAGCTTCGAGCGGTCGCATGGCCCGCCGTCCGGCGCACCGGGCCCGGATCATAGGTCGAGGCGCCTGCGGGAGCGAGCATTACCTTCCGCCGCGGCGGCGGCCGTCCGGCGGTTCGGCATCGCAGCGAGCGGTTGCGCCCCGACCGGCGTCCGGGCTGCAATGGCGGCGACCAGGGCGGAGGAGCGCGATGACGGGCGTGGCCGAACGGCGCGAGGCGTTTCGCGCGATGCACGAGGCCGGCTGCTTCCTGCTGCCGAACCCGTGGGACGTGGGCACGGCGAAGTACCTCGCCTCGCAGGGCTTCGCGGCGTTGGCGACGACCAGCAGCGGCGCGGCCTGGTCGCGTGGCCTGGCGGATGGCGCGATGGATCTCGATGCGGTGCTGGCGCATCTCAGCGAGATCGTCGGCGCCACCGACCTGCCGGTGAACGCCGACTTCGGCCATGGCTACGGGAGCGACGCCGAGGGCGTGATGGCCGCCGTCGCGCGTTGCTGCGACACCGGCGTCGCAGCGCTCTCGGTCGAGGACGCGACAGGCGATCCCGCGCGGCCTCTCTTCACGCTGGAAGACGCGGTCGCGCGCATCAGGGCCGCGCGCGCGGCCTGCGACGCCGCGCCGGGCCGCGCCATGCTGGTCGGCCGCGCAGAATGCTTCCTCGTCGGCCATCCCGACCCGCTCGCGGAATCGCTCCGGCGCATCGCCGCCTATGCCGAGGCGGGCGCCGAGGTGCTCTACGTCCCCGGCATCGCCACACCCGAGCAGATCGAGGCCGTGGTGCGCACGGCCTCGCCGCTGCCGGTGAACCTGCTGGTCAGCCGACCCGTCGGGCTGACGATGGAGGCGATCGCCGCGCTCGGCATCCGCCGCGTCAGCGTCGGCGGTGCGCTGGCGGGCGTCGCATGGGGCGCGGTGGGGCGCGCGGTCGCGGCGATGAAGGCGGGCCGCTTCGACGAGCTCGGCACCCGGATGCCCGGGGGCGAGCTCGACCGGCTCTTCGCGGGCTGAAGCCGAGCTTGCGCCGGCACCCGCGACCGGCGCGACGGTCCTGATCCTCGCAGCCCTTCGCCGGCGCTGCCGGAACGTGTAGGTTGCGCCGGTCGGGTGGGCTGGCGAAGTGGGAACGCTGCGGTCTGCAAAACCGCCATGAGCGGGTTCGATTCCCGCGCCTACCTCTCGCCTGCAGCGCCCGTCGTGCGAGCGTCTCACGGCCAGACGGGCGCGACCTCCAGCCCCGCGGTCTCGGGCAGGCCGCAGATCAGGTTCGCATTCTGCACGGCCTGGCCGGCCGCTCCCTTGCCGAGATTGTCCACCACGCCCATCGCGATCACCAGGTTGCGCCCGGGATCGGCGGCATAGCTGACGAAGGCGAGGTTCGAGCCGGCAGCCCATTTCGTCTGCGGCGGCCTGTCGCTCACGCGCACGAAGGCCCGCCCGGCGTAGAAGCGCCGGGCCGCGTCCAGGCACTGCTCCGTGGTGGCGCGGCCGCGGCAGTAGATGGTGGCGAGAATACCGCGGGTCATCGGCACGAGGTGCGGCGTGAAGACCAGCCCGGCCGCGCTGCCGCCGCTAAGCCGCTCGATCGTCCTGGCCATCTCTGGCATGTGGACGTGGTCGAGCAGGCCGTAGGGCACCAGGTTCTCGTTGCTCTCGGCGAAGCCGAACCGGCTGTCGGCGCCGCCGCGGCCGGCACCGGAGATGCCGGTCTTGGCGTCGATGACGATGTTGCCGGGCTCGATCAGCCTGTCGGAAAGCAGCGGCGCCAGCGCGGTCAGCGCCGCGGCCGGGAAGCAGCCGGGATTGGCGACGCGGTCGCGGCCCGCGATCCGGTCCGGCCAGACATCGGCCAGGCCGTAGACCCAGCCCTCGGCGTCGCGGTGGTCGCCGCCGATATCCACGATCTTCACGTCCTTCGGGACGCGCGCCAGCGCCTCGGCCGAGGCGCCGGTGGGCAGCGACGCGAACAGCAGGTCGAGCTTCGGCAGGGCCGCGGGATCCCACTTCTCGATCACCAGCCCGGCCAGCCTGGCCGGCACGCCGGGGAAGCGGTCCACCAACGGGCTGCCGGCGCTGCCCTCGCCCGCGGCGTAGACCAGGTCGAAGGCCGGGTGGCTCGCGACCAGGCGCATCGCCTCGCCGCCGCCGAAGCCGCTGATCCCGACGATGCCGACGCGGATGCTCATGGTGGTGTCCTGCTGCTGGGGTGGGGTGGCGTGAAGGGCAAAATAAAACCCCCGGAGCCGAGGGCTGCGGGGGTCGGGAAGCGCGGGCCGGAGGCCGTCTCGTGCGGATCGCCCTAGGGAAGGACCGTCGCCCGGGAGAAAGCCTGCCTGCACGCGGCCGCCTGCGCCGCCGCGGGATCGCAGCGACGACGTCGGTCGGCGGTGTTCGGGCGAGGGCCGGACATCGGCGAAGCTCAGCCTGTGAAAGCAGGGATGTCAACACGGAAGCATGGGCGCCACCCGGGGCCCCGACGCGCCGCGCATCGTGAAGACGAACCGGAACACCGGAAGTCGCGCGCCGAAACAAGGCCGTCGTCGGCGAGCTTGTCGGCCGGTCTTCGCCGGTGCCGACGGATCGTCCACCCTCCCACGATCCCGGTCGGTTACACTCTGCCCCGCCGCCCGGGCCGGGCGACGCCCGCAAGGGCGGCAGGCAGCAGCCAACAAGGCAAGGGAGCGATCGCCATGCTGTTCTGCATCACGGCCAACTATACGCCGCAGGCCATCAACGGCCTGATGGACAATCCCGAGACCAGCCGCCTCTCGGCGGTGCAGCACCTGCTCGAAGCCGCCGGCGGCCGCGTCGTCAGCCTCTACAGCACCGCCGCCGAGGGTCCGGGCGCGCTGCTGATCTTCGACGTGCCGGATCCGAGCCTGGCGCCCGCGATCGGCGGCGTGATCGCGGGCTCGGGGTCGGTGCAGAACCTGAAGCTGATGCGGCTGATGACACCGGAGGAGGTGGTCGGCATCCGCAAGAAGGCGGCGCAGCTGCGCGCGGCCTACAAGCCCGCGGGCAAGTAGCCCACCGGGCGGGGCAGCCGCGGGCGGTGCCCGCGGCGCTTCGCCCCGCCCGCGGACCGGCGCGCGCAGCCCAGGGCCGCCCCTATGCCAGCCCGAACAGCGGGATCGGCCGCTCCGTCGCGCGAAGGCTCGGCCGCGCCGCGGCGCGGTCGAACCAGGCCGACAGCCGCGGCCGCGCCGCGAGCAGCCCCCTTCCCTCCGCCGTCATCGCGAGGTTCTGGACCATCGGCAGGGCAAGCAGGTCGGCGAGCGAGAGATGCTCCCCCACCGCCCAGGGACCGTCCCAATGCGCCTCGAGCGCATCGAGCACGGGGGCGGTGCGCGCCGCCGCGGCATGCACCGCCGCCTCGTCGGGCGTCCCGCCATTGGCGCGGACATAGGCGTCCTGGAAGAACACGCCCATCACCGCCGCGGGATAGAGGTAGGAGGAGACGCCGAGCAGCAGCATGCGCATCCGCGCGCGGGCCGCGGCCTCCCCCGGAACGAGGGAGGGGCCGGGGAAGGCCTCCTCGACATAGTGTAGGATGGCGATGGATTCCGAGAGGGCGAGGTCGCCGTGCCGCAGCACCGGCACCTTGCCGAAGGGGCTGATCGCGCGGAAGCCGGCATCGGCCAGGTCGGCGGGCGTCATGTCGCGGTGCTCATGCGGCACGGCCTTCTCGTTCAGCGCGGCGCGGACGGCGCGGACATAGGGGCTGAAGCCCCAGCCATGGACAATGAGGGTCATCGGGTCGGGTCCTGTCGGGATGGATCGGGAAGCCGGCCCGGCGCGCGCGCCGGGCCGGCGGCGTGGTCAGCGGCTGACCGGCCGCGCCGCCACGTCGACGAAGGGCTGCGGCAGGCCCTGCACGCCGAGCTGGATCAGCGCACGCGGCCAGTCGAACTGGTCCCAGTGCTCGTAAAGCATGCCGTCGCGCACCGCCCAGACGTCGATGACGTCGAACTCCACGCGCTGCCCGCGCGCGGGAATGCCGAGGAAGGGCGCGCCGGTCAGGGTGCCCGTCCAGGTCCAGCGCGTGACGACGCGGTCGGCCGTGGCGAAGACGTCGTGGAGGATGAAGCGGCTGTCCGGCATGGACTGGTAGATGACCGGGATGAAGTCGATCAGCCCCTGCCTGCCCTGCGGCACAAGCGGATTGTGCTGGATGTAGCCGGTGGCGACGATGCGGTTGAGGATGCGCACGCGCTCCTCCTGCGAGCGCTCGTTCAGCAGCACCTCGGAGAAGGTGCGGCCCAGCCAGGTGTTGTAGGCGACGGTGCCGGGCGCATACGGCGGCTCGGTCATGCGTGCGGCCGGCGCGGCGGGCGCGGCGGGCCGGGGCTGCTGCGCGGCGGCCGGCGCGGCGGCCAGCAGCGCGAGGGCGATCAGGATCGTGCGACGCATTCGGGTCTCTCCGGGCGACGGCGCGGCGGGATGCCGGGCCGGTCGCGCCGGTATTATGGACCGATCGATCCATAATCAAGCAGAGTCTTGACCGATCGGTCCAGAAAGCGCATCTGACGTCCATGAGCGGCAGGCCCAGGGAATTCGATCGCGGGAAGGCGCTGGAGGACGCGATGCGCGCCTTCTGGGCCGGCGGCTACGAGCGCACCGGCCTGCCCGAGCTGCAGGCCGCGATGGGGATCGGCCGCCAGAGCCTCTACAATACCTTCGGCGACAAGCGCTCGCTCTTCCTCGAGGCGCTCGACCACTACGGCACGACGCAGTTCCGCTGGCTGCACGAGAGGCTGGCCGCGCCGGGATCGGGCCTGGCGAATGTCCGCTCCGTCCTCGGGACCTGGGTGGATGCGGTGACGGCGCCGGATTTCCGGGGCTGCCTGGTCTGCAACTCGACCGTCGAGTTCGGCCGCGACGCGGCGGTCACCGCGATCACGGAGCGCCACAACGCCGCGATCGAGGCGTCCTTCCGGGCGGCGCTGGAGCGGGCCGTCGGGGATGGCGAGCTCCGCCCCGGGACGGATGCCGCTGCGCTGGCCCAGTTCCTCGCCAATCTCGGGCAGGGCCTGGCGCTGCAGGGCCGGGGCGGGCTCGGGCGCGGGAAGGCGGCCGCGATCGTCGGGGTGGCGGAAGGGCTGCTGGACGCGGCGGCGGCGTGAGCGGCCGAGTTTAAAGCAGCTTGGCCTCGAACGGTGGCTTCAGGTCCGGGGCCTCGAACTCCAGCACCCAGAGGTCGGGATCGCGCTTGACCTGGCGCTCGACATAGGCGTCGGCCGCGGCGTCATCCACGGGGCGCTCGCCGGCGGCACGCAGCCAGGCGGGCCGGCCCTCGGCGTCACGCACCTGGGAGAGGACGAGGATCCCCTCCCGCCCGCGCAGCAGGCAGAGGATGCCGCCGGCATCCGGGTCGCCCTTGCGGATGACCACCGCCGGGCGGCCGCTGATGTCGGACAGGCGCATCGCCATCTGCACCCAGATGCCGGCCTTGACGCGGGGTTCCATGTGCGGAACTTCGTCGCCGCGGCGAGGGGATGCAAGGGCGGGGTCTTGCCGGGCGCGCGCCGCCGCGCGACACCCCGCCCCGGACAGCTGCGCGCATCGAGGACCCCGCCATGGCCAAGCCGAGCGAACTCACCGAAGGCCAGCGCGCCTATGAGGCGCGGCGCGCCGCCAAGGCGGGCATGACGCTCGAGAAGTGGCTGGTGGAGAAGGAACGGCGCGCGAAGCAGGAGGCTGCGGAGGCCGCGAAGGAGGAAGCTGCGGCGAAGGCGGCGGCGCCGGAGAGGAAGGGCTGGTTCGGGCGCCTGCTGGACAAGGCGCACCAGCCGCTGAAGTAGACCCGCGGCCTATGCCATGATGCCGGCGGCGACCTTGGAGAAGTCGCCGCGGCGGAGCTCGTCGCGGCGGATGGTCAGCGCCAGGCTGCCCTCGTCGCCGAAGCCCCAGCCGAACAGCGTGCTGGTCGGCATCTCCAGCAGCAGCAGCCGGTCCTCCTCGCCGCGGCCGTTATAGGCCTTCGTCGAGGGCGGGCCGCCCATGCGGCCGATCTCGTAGCGCGCGTCGAAGGCCCAGCGCGCCAGCATGTGCGTGCGCAGCACGTCGGGCAGCGGCTCGCCGCGGGCATAGGCGCGGCCGAGCTGGAAGGCGCGCAGCTGTTGCCAGGCCATCAGCACGCTGCGCCAGGCCGCGTCCGAGGACGGGCGCAGCGCCTCGATCCGGGGCTGCCAGACCGCCCAGGAGAAGGCGGTGCCGGCGGCCTCCGTCGCCGCGGCCTGCTCGGCCAGCGCGGCGAGGCGCGAATCCTCGGAATCCGCGCGCACCAGCTCGGTCCGCGCGACGGTGCTGGCCGCGTCGGCCTGGTTGCCGCCGCCGGCCTCGCGCGCCAGCAGTTGCGCGGTGCGCAGCCAGACCGTGACGAGCTTCGCGCCCTCCTCGCGGGTGGGCGGCATGCCCTGGCCGAAGACGGTGCCGAACCAGGTGTCGGTGGCGATGCCGCCCTGCACGCCGAGCTCGACCTGCAGCTCCGACAGCGCGGCATGGAGCTCGTGCAGGCGCTGCGCATAGCCGTCCCAGATCGCGGGCTGCTGCGCGCGGAAGCGCCGGAAGCCCTCGCGGTTGGGCTGGCCGGCGACGGTGCCCTGCGGCAGGCGGGCGTCGCCGCGGATCTCGCGCCAGAGGTCGAAGCAGGGATCGCGCAGGGCCGCGAGCTTGCGGAAGGCGTCGCGGTCGGTGCGGTCCTCGCGCTCGGCGCAGCGCATCAGCCCTTCGGCGTAGTTGGCGACGCGGGAGGCGAGGCTGGCCAGCGGCTCGTTGCCGTCCAGCGCGCGCCGATGAAGGCGCTTGCGCCAGGTCGCGGCGAGGACGGAGAAGGGCCGCCAGGTCTCCTCGTTCCAGGGCAGGTCGGGATCGAGGTCGGCGAAGCGGCGCGCGGCCTCGTCAGCCTCGGCCAGGATCACCTCGGGGCCGGCGAGGTCATCGGCCTCCTTCCGCGGGGCGGCGCGGCCGAGCACGCCGACGGCCTGGTCGCGGCGGTGCTGGGCCTGGTTGCGCAGCACCGCGATGAGCAGCTTCAGCGTCGCCCAGTCATGCGGCTGGTAGAGCGCCCGGCCGATGTCGGGCATGACCTGGCCGTAGAAGGGCAGGTGGTCGGGATCCTCGAAGCGGGCGCGGCGCGGGCGATGGAGGTCGGGCGCGTCGGCGGGCTGGACGATGACCTCGACCGGCCAGTCCGGGGGATCGAGGACGAAGCCCTCCGGCGCGTCGTTGAAAGGCAGGCGCGTCATGTGCTCCGCCCGCCAGAGCGGGGGGGAGATGCGCTCGGCGGCCAGCGTGCGGAGCTGGAGCACGGTGGCCGCGGGGCGCCCGTCGCGGGTGCCGATGAAGATGCCGATCCAGCCCGACCGCGGCCCGATCCCGCCCCAGAGGCCTGTGGGCAGCTCGCCGAGGTCGATCTGGGCGAGGAAGCGCATCGGCGCCCCGTCGCTCATCGGCCAGTTCACCGAGCCCGGCAGGCGGGGATAGCCGCCGAACCAGCTGCGGCGCTGGCGGCCGCGGGGCAGCGGGACGATCGGGCGCAGCCGGACCGACAGGCGGTCCTCGTGCACCTCCGTCTCGGGGTCGCGGTGGTGGAGCTGCTGGTGGTGCTGCGACAGGTCGCGCAGGCGCTCGAGCGCGACGTTGTCGGCCGCCCCCGCCCGCCTGCCGATCAGCCTGTCCAGCCAGCCCATGCCCGCCCCTGTGTCCCGCGTCCCTCGGTCCCGCGTCACCGACGATGCGGCGCGATCAGAGCATGCGCAACAGCGTGCCGTCACGACGCACGGCGTGATGGAACACCGCGCCGGCCACGTGCAGCGGCAGGAGTATGGCGAGCAGCAGGCCGACCACCTCGTGCACCTTCATGGTCGCGTTGCCCAGCGATTCCTGGGTTTCCATGAACTTCGGGAAGTCGATGAAGCCGAGGAAGGCGGTCTCGCCCTGCAGCGGGAAGCCGAAGGCGTTGGTCGCCACGAAGCCGAGGATGGGCTGGACGATCAGGCAGGCGTAGAGCGCGTGATGGACGGCGGCCGCCGCGCGCCGCTGGCCCGGCGAGATGTGGCCGGGAAGCGCGGGCGGCGGGCTCATCAGCCGCCAGGACAGGCGGAGCACGGCCAGGGTGAAGATGACGACGCCCGTGCTCTCGTGCAGGGCGTAGAAGGGCATCTTGTCGCTGTCCTTGATGTGCCCGATGACGAAGCCCGTCGCGAGCGCGAGCGGCAGCAGCGGCGCGGTGACCCAGTGGAACAGCTTGGAAAGCGCGGAGTACTGGCCGTCCGGATGCAGCGCGTCCTGGCCGCGGATCGGCGCGGCGAACTCTCCCTGGTCCATGCTGTCCCTCCGGTGCGGCCTTGCACTATGCCATGACGCCCGGGTGGAAGTGGAAGCGAAACCGGGCCTGACGAGGGGCGGGCCGGATGAGGGCGACGACGACGCGAGTGCGGCGGGCCAGGGGGGAATGATGGACGGGATGATCGCGGCGCATGCGGATTGGAGCCTCGACCCGCGCAAGCGCTGGATCGCGGTGGCGCGGCGCGGCGCGCGGGGCTGGCGGGCGGAGGCGCCGCGGCTGGTCGGCGACACCGGCGCGCTGCTGCCCTGGCTGATGGCCGATGGCGTGCCGGTGGCGCTCGGGCTCGACCTGCCGCTCGGCGTGCCGCGGGGCTGGGCGGCCGGGCGGGCCGAGCCCGGCTTTCCCGCGCTGCTCGCCGGGCTGGCACGCGATCCCGGCTTCTTCGAGGTCAGCCCGACCCTCGCGACGGTCTCGCCGGCCAGGCCCTTCTATCCCGCGCGGGGCGTAAAGGGGATGACGCGGGCGGCGCATGCCGCGGCGCTTGGGCTCGATGGGCCGATGGGGCTGTCGCGGCTCTGCGACCGCGCGACGGCGAGCCGGCCGGCGGGCGCGCCGGTGTTCTGGACGCTGGGCGCCAACCAGTCGGGCAAGGCGGCGATCGCGGCCTGGCGGGACTGGCTGGCACCCGGGCTGGCGAGGGGCGCACCGGTGGCGCTCTGGCCCTTCGCCGGCGGGATACACGGGCTGCTGGCGCCCGGGCGGGCGGTGCTGGCGGAGGTCTATCCCGCCGAGGCGCTGCGCCAGCTCGGCCTGCGGCTTTCGGGCAGCAAGCGCGCGCAGGCGCCGCGGATTGCGCTGGCGGATCCGCTCCGCGCCGCGATGGCGCGGCTGCGCGTCGCGCCCTCCGCCGCGCTGGCCGCCACGATCGAGGACGGCTTCGGCGCCGATGCCGCGGGCGAGGACCGGCTGGACTGCGTGCTCGGCCTGCTCTGCCTGGTCGCGGTGCTGGACGGCTCACGGGCCGACCACATCCCGGACGATCCCTGGATCCGCCGCTGGGAAGGCTGGGTGCTCGGCCAGGACGAGATGCCGAGGGCCGCATGAGGTTCGCCGACGATGCCGCGCTGCAGGCGCATCTGCGCGGCCTGCTGGAGGCGACGCTGCCGAAGGACCGCTGGACGCATGAGGGGCATGTCGCCGCGACCGCGGCGCTGATCCTGCTGCGCCCCGACATTGTGCCGGAGCGCGACCTGCGCCGGCTGATCATGCGGCTCAACGACAGCCATGGCGTGCCGAACAGCGACACGCGCGGCTACCACGAGACCATCACGCGCGCCTTCCTCGCCGCGATCCGCGACGCGCTGTCGAAAGACGACGCGACCCTTCCCGGGCATGCGCGCGTCAACGCGCTGCTCGATGGCGGCGTCGTCGGCGCGGGCAAGCGGTGGCTCGCGCACTCCTGGTCGGACGCGGTGCTGTTCTCCGTCGCGGCGCGGCGAGGCTGGGTGGAACCCGACCTGGCGCCCCCGCCCTACCCGATCGGCGGGTAGAGCCCTTCGGCGCGCGCGGCTTGCTTCGCGAGCGCCACCATCAGGTCGAGCCGCGGCGTCTCCACCCCCGCCAGCCGCGCGAGCGCCAGCGGCAGGGTGAAGAGCGTGTCGATCTCCATCGGCCGCCCCAGAAGCAGGTCCTGCAGGATGGAGGGCTTGTGCACCATGGTGTTGGAGACCACGCGCTGCGCCGCCGAGGGCGGCAGCGGGCGCCCGAGGGCGGCGGCGATGGCGCGCGCTTCCTCCGCGCACTGCAGGCAGGCCTGGGCCACCACGGGATCGGCGAAGGTGTCGCGCACGCCGAGCCTGGTGACCACGGCGAAGGGCCCGCCGGCGAGGTTGGCGACGAGCTTGGACCAGACCTCGGTGCGGATGTCGGGGGTGACGGGGCAAGTCATGCCGCCGGCCTCGACGATGGCGGCGATGCCCTTGGCGCGCTCGCTGACGCGGCCATCGGGCTCGCCGAGGAAGAGGCGGATGTTGGAATGCTCGGACTTCACCACGCCGGGCGCGGTGACGGTGACGGCGGAATAGACGACGCCGCCGATGGTGCGATCGATGCCGATGGCGTTGCGCAGCGCGTCGCCGGGATCGGCCTCGGGCAGGCGGCGGCCGTCATGCGGGCCGCCCTCGTGGTCGAAATACCACCAGGGGATGCCGTTCATGACGAAGACGACGGGCGTGTCGGCACGCAGCAGCGGCGCGATGCCGGCGGCGACCGAGGGGAGTGCCGGGGATTTCACGGTGACGATCACCGCGTCCTGCGGCCCGAGATCGGCGGGGTCGTCGGAGGCGCGCGGGCGGGAGTGGTGGGTTCCGTCGGGGGTATGGACGGTCAGGCCGTTCGCGCGGATCGCGTCGAGATGCGCGCCGCGCGCGACGATGGAGACATCGGCGCCGCCGAGCGCGAGGCGGGCGGCGAGATGGCCGCCGATGGCGCCGGCGCCGTAGACGGTGATCTTCATGGGGGAGTTCCTCGCCGGGGTTCACTCCCCCGCCCATCTGTTTCCCTCCCCCGCTCGCGGGGGAGGGTCAGGGTGGGGGTGCTTTGTGCAGTGCGCCGCTGATCGTCCGACGCATCGCTGATCTGGTCGGCGCGACGCTGAATTCCGCACCCCCACCCCATCCCTCCCCCGCTTGCGGGGGAGGGAGGCGCTGAGCGGGGGAGGTGGTGCTCTGCGCCTACACTCTACGCCGCCGGCCTACGCCAGCAACTCCAGTGCTGCCCGGCTCAGCGCCTGCACCCCGAGTTCGATGCAGCGCTCGTCCGGCTGGTAGCGGTCGTTGTGCAGGCGGTCGTCGCGGCCCGGGGCGCCGGAGCCGATGCGCAGCTGGAAGGAAGGCGCGCGGGCCGCGAACTCCGAAAAGTCCTCGCTGCCCATGCTCGCCTCGCCTTCCTCCACGACATCGCCAAACTGCGCGCGGACCGCCGCCATGGTCGGCTCCAGCACGCGGTCGTCGTTCATCAGCGGCGGGACCTTGCGCTGGTAGTCCATCTCGCAGCGCACGCGCATCCCCCTCTCCAGCCCTTCAACAAGCCGCCGGATCGCGGCTTCCGCGGTGTCCCGCGCGTCGTCGTGCAGCGTGCGCACGCTGCCCCTGAGGTGCACGCGCTCGGGGATGATGTTGTAGGTCATGCCGGCCTGGAACATGCCGATGGTGACGACAGCGGGATGCAGCGGCCTGATCTCGCGGCTGACGACCGTCTGCACCTGCGACACGAAGGACGACGCGGCGACGATCGGATCCACCGCGGCGTAGGGGTGCGCGGCATGCCCGGACTTGCCCCGGACATGCAGGTCGAAGCGGTCGGCCGCAGCCAGGCACGCGCCGCGCGCAAAACCGAAGCGGCCGACCGGCATCTCGGGGTGGTTGTGGAAGCCGAGCGCCATGTCGATCCCTTCCGCCGCGCCGTCGGCGATCATCGCGGCCGCGCCCTCCAGGATCTCCTCGGCGGGCTGGAAGACCAGCACGACGCGCCCGGCAAGCTTCGGCGCCATCTCCTTCAGCAGCGCCGCGGTGCCGAGTAGCGTGACGGTGTGGATGTCGTGCCCGCAGGCGTGCATCTTGCCGGCCACCTGGCTCGCGAAGGGCAGGCCGGTCTCCTCGTGGATCGGTAGCGCATCCATGTCCGCTCGGATAGCGAGCGTCGGGCCGGGCCGCCCGCCCTCGATGACGCCGAGCACGCCGGTGCGCCCGACCTGCGTGCGGTGCCCGATCCCGAGACGCGCGAGTTCGGCCGCGACAATGCCCGCGGTGCGTGTTTCCTCGAAGGCGAGTTCGGGATGGGCGTGGATGTCGCGGCGCATCGCGACGAGGTGCGGTGCGATGGCGGCGGCGGCCTCGCGGATCTGGCGTGTAGGGTCGTTCGGAATGGTCACGATGGTTTCCTTGTCCTCAGGCGCCGGCGCGCGCCGCCGCGCGGTTGGCTCGCCGCATTGGCGGCGGGCCGCGTTCGCGGCCTCGGCCCGCGGTGCGGGCCGCCTTCGCGCTTCGCAAGACATCACGCAGATGCGTCGCATCCTTGGGTGAAGATGCGGCCATGGCAAGGCAGGCGCCTTGCAGGGCGCTGTAATCGCGTGCAATAGCCGAACCAAGAAGCAGGGAGGCCGAATGTCCGAGGGAACGACGCGTCGCGGGTTGCTCGCGGGCATGGCCGTGCTGGCCGCGCCGTCGCTGGGCGTCGCGCAGTCCTTCCCG
This sequence comes from Falsiroseomonas sp. HW251, assembly GCF_050563545.1. Taxonomy (NCBI): domain Bacteria; kingdom Pseudomonadati; phylum Pseudomonadota; class Alphaproteobacteria; order Acetobacterales; family Roseomonadaceae; genus Falsiroseomonas; species Falsiroseomonas sp. HW251. The sequence continues at coordinate 102,084 of NZ_JBNXUM010000020.1, read as the reverse complement.
AACGGGCCGGTCCGGCTGGTGGTCCCCTTCGCGCCGGGCGGCAGCACGGACCTTTCGGCGCGCCTCCTGGCCGACGGGCTGACGCAGCGCCTGGGCGTGCCGGTGATCGTGGAGAACCGGCCGGGCGCCGGTGCCACCACGGGATCGCAGATGGTCGCCGACGCCGCGCCGGACGGGCAGACCCTGGTGATGAGCAACATCGCCAGCCACGCCATCAGCCCCGCGCTGTATCGCAACCTGCGCTACGATCCCGTGCGGTCCTTCAGCCACATCGCGATGGTGATCACCAACCCCTCGGTCTGGGTGGTGAACCGGGACAGCGGCATCGCCGACCTGCAGGGCCTGATCAGCGCGGCGCGCGCCCGGCGCGGCGGGCTCGACATGGCGTCCTCGGGCTCCGGCTCCTCCAACCACCTGCTGATCGTGCGCTTCGGCCAGCAGGTCGGGATCGACTTCACCCATGTCCCCTTCCGCGGCGCCGGGCCGGCGATGACAGCGGTCATCGCGGGCCAGGTGCCGATGATGTCCGACAGCCTGCCCTCGGCGGCCGGCCACATCCGGCAGGGCAGCGTGCGCGCGATCGCCATGAGCAGCGAGCGCCGCCACCCCGCCTTCCCCGAGGTGCCCACCTTTCGCGAGCAGGGCGTGGATCTGGTCAGCACCTCCTGGTTCGCGCTGTCGGGTCCGGCGGGGATGCCGCCGGCGGTGGTGGAGAGGTTGAACCGGGAGACGATGGCGGTCGTCTCGGCGCCGGAATCGCAGGCCCGCTTCGCGGAGATGGGCGGCGATCCCGGGGAGATGACGCCGGAGAGATTCACGCGCTTCGTCGCGGAGGAGGTCGAGCGCTGGGCGCCCGTGGTGCGGGCATCCGGCGCGGCAGTGGATTGATGGCGTCCTTCCGCCGGGCTTCCGGCGGGCCAACCGGATGTCGGGCCGGCACCGATACGGGGCTGGCCTGTTCCGGGTTGCGGCGCCTCTCGATTGCGTGAGAGGCGAAGGAATGCCAACAGTGCCGGGGTAAGGGTTCCGAGGGGCGGCGCCAGACCGCCCGAAGGATCCGGTTCTGGTCCGGGGATGCCGCAGGGCGCCCCCGGGGTCATAGGGAAGGATGACTTCCGGCCAGCGTGCCGGGAGCGGGAATGAGGTGGGGATGAAGATCAACGCGAAGGACGTCTGGTCGGGGCTGCTCCTGATCATCATCGCGGCGGTGGGTCTCTGGTTGAACCAGGACCACACGCTGGGCACGGCCCGCCGCATGGGCCCGGGCTACATGCCCATGATGGTGTTCTGGATCCAGCTGGGCCTCGGCGTGCTGGTCCTGGCAATCGGCATGTTCAACGGCCCGGATCCGCTGGAACGCTGGGCCTGGCGCGAACTGGTGCTGATCCTCGCCTCGCTCTGCGTCTTCGCGCTGCTGCTGGAAAAGGGCGGGCTTTTCCTGGCGATCGCCGCGACGGTGGTCGTCTCCGCGCTCGGCGACCGGACGCACCGTCCGCTCGGCGTGGCGGGGCTGACGATCTTCCTCATCGCACTCTGCTGGTTCGTGTTCATCCGGGAACTTGATATCCGGGTGAACATCTGGCCGTCCTTCTAAGGCGGGAGGAAAGACGACCATGGAGCTCCTCGTTGGCAACCTGATGCACGGCTTCGGTGTCGCGCTCAGCTTCGACAATCTTCTCTTCGCGCTACTCGGTGCCTTCATCGGCACCGCCATCGGCGTGCTGCCGGGCATCGGCCCGGTGGCGACGATCTCGCTGCTGCTGCCGATCACCTTCGGTATGTCGGCGACGACCGCCATCATCATGCTCGCCGGCATCTACTACGGCGCGCAGTACGGCGGTTCGACCACCGCGATCCTTCTCAACCTGCCGGGCGAGGTGTCGTCGGTCGTCACCACGCTCGAGGGCTACAAGATGGCCCGCAACGGGCGCGCGGGCGCGGCGCTCACGATCTCGGCGGTCGGGTCCTTCGCGGCCGGCACCTTCTCGACCATCCTGGTCGCGGCCTCGGGTCCGCTGCTGACCTCGGTCGCGCTGTCCTTCGGGCCGGCCGACTACTTCTCCCTCATGCTGCTCGGCCTGATCATCTCGGCCGTGCTCGCGCAGGGCTCGGTCATCAAGTCCATCGGCATGGTGGTGCTGGGGGTCGCGCTCGGCCTGGTCGGCACGGACGTGCAGACCGGCCAGCAGCGGTTCACCTTCGGCATCCCCGAACTCTCCGACGGCATCGGCTTCGTGCCGGTGGCGATGGGCATGTTCGGCATCGCCGAGATCATCCTGAACCTCGAGCGGCCGGAGAGCCGGTCGGTCCTGACCAACAAGGTCGACAGCCTCTGGCTGACCCGCGCCGAAACCAAGCGCGCCATCGCGCCGGTCATCCGGGGCACGCTGATCGGCTCCATCCTCGGCATCCTGCCGGGCGGCGGCGCGGCGCTCGCGGCCTTCGGCTCCTACATGCTGGAACGAAAGGTCTCGAAGTACCGGCACGAATTCGGCAGCGGTGCGATCGAGGGCGTGGCCGGTCCGGAGGCCGCGAACAACGCGGCGGCGCAGACCAGCTTCATCCCGCTGCTCACCCTCGGCATCCCTGCCAACGCGGTCATGGCGCTGATGGTCGGCGCGCTGATCATCCAGGGCATCCAGCCCGGCCCACGCATGGTGGAGGCGCAGCCCGACCTGTTCTGGGGCCTGATCTGCTCCATGTGGGTCGGCAACCTGATGCTGCTGGTCATCAACCTGCCGCTGATCGGCATGTGGGTGAAGCTGCTCGAGGTGCCCTATCGCCACATGTACCCGTCGATCCTGATCTTCTGCGCGATCGGCGTGTACTCCCTGAACAACAACGTCTTCGACGTCTACCTCACCGTGCTGTTCGGGCTGTTCGGCTACCTCTGCTCCAAGCTGAAGATGGAGCCGGCGCCGCTGCTGATCGGCTTCGTGCTCGGCCCGATGATGGAGGAGCATCTGCGCCGCGCCATGCTGCTGAGCCGCGGCGATCCCACCGTCTTCATCGAGCGGCCGATCTCGGCGTCGCTGCTGGCGATCGGCGCGCTGGCGCTCGGCGCGATGCTGCTGCCGAACCTGCGCAGCAAGAAGGAAGCGGCACTCGCAGAAGGCGGCTGAACGCTCTCCGAATCGACACGACCAGGAAGGGCCGCTCCGCAGGGGGCGGCCCTTCTGCTTTGCGGGGGGCGGGCGCATCATCCGCGGCCAAGGAGGATGCCCATGGATCTGAAACTCACCGGCAGGATCGCCCTCGTCACCGGCGCCTCGGCCGGGCTCGGGCGGACCATCGCCAAGCTGCTGGCCGAGGAAGGCTGCAAGGTCGCGATCCTGGCGCGGCGGAAGCACCTGCTGGACGAGCTCGCGGCAGAGCTGCCGGCCTCGGCCGAGCCGCTGGTGATCGTGGAGGACATCACCGCGGCGGGCGCGGCGGAGCGCACGCGGGACGCGGTGACGGCGCGCTTCGGCGGGCTCGACATCCTGGTCAACAATGCCGGCGGGTCGCGCCCGCAGGCCGATCTCGGGCCCGAGGATGTCTGGATGGACAGCATGGAGCTGAACTTCCACGCGGCGCGGCGCTTCACCCACGCCTTCATCCCCGTCATGCAGGCGCGGCAGTTCGGCCGGGTGATCAACCTGACCGGCCAGGACGAGCCGCACAATATCAACGCCGCCAGCGCGCCGAACGGGGCGGTGCATATCTGGGCCAAGGCGCTGTCGCGCGTGGTCGGGCGCGACGGCATCACCATCAACTCCATCCCCCCCGGCCGCATCCATTCCGAGCAGATCGACACCCGCATCATGCCGACCGAGGAAGCCCGCCGCGCCTGGGTCGAGAAGGAAGTCCCGGTCGGCTATATCGGGGAGCCCGAGGACCTGGCCGTGCTGGTCGCCTTCCTCTGCTCGCCGCGCGCCCGCTACATCACCGGGCAGGTGATCCACGTGGACGGCGGGACGCGGCGCTTCAGCCATTGACGGAATGGGCAAGGCAAGCGCGCCGACAGGCTGGCTCGCCGAAGCAGATCGCCGAAAGGCGGGATCGCCTGAAGGCGTGAATCCGCTTTGTGGACAACAGCCTGAGGCATCGCGCCTGATCCACAGATAAGGCTCGATGCCTTAGGCTCGGCGCATGAACAGCCGCGCCGCCCCGCACGAGCCCCCGAGCCGCCCAGACCATGTCCGCCGCGTCATCGCGACGGCGAAGAAGCGCCGCGGCAACTGGCCGCCGGCGCCGCACGAGAAGCCGCTCGGCGACCGGGCGGCCGATGCGGTGGCGGCGACGATGGGGTCGTGGCGCTTCATCGCACTGCAATCTGGCGTGCTGGCGGCCTGGGTCGCGGCGAACGTGGTCTCCGGCGGCAATGCCTGGGACCCCTACCCCTTCATCCTGCTGAACCTCGTGCTGTCCTTCCAGGCCGCCTATGCCGCGCCGATCATCATGATGAGCCAGAACCGGCAGGCCGACCTCGACCGCGGCCGCGCGGTGGCGGACTACCAGGTCAACATCCGCGCCGAGGCCGAGATCGCGCTGCTGCACGAGAAGATGGACCTGCTGCGCGAGCAGCAGCTGCGCGAGATGACGGAGCTGCTCAGGCGCATGGTGGACCGGATCGAGCAGTTGGAGGCGCGGCGATGATCGGCCTGATCGTGCGGGGCCTGCTGGTCGCGGGGGGCGCGGTCGCCGCGCTCCTCGTCGCGCCGGACGCGGAGAATTTCAGCGTGGTGCAGGGCATGGTCTCGGTCGCGATCTTCGCGGCCGCGGTGCTGGTGGTGGCGGTGATCAGCCGGAAGTAGGCCGCGCATCCCAGGGCGGGCGGATGATGGCGCGGCAGGCCCAGGCAACCAGGGACGCCGCGAAGCCGATCGCGACCGCCATGCCGTATTCCTCGTTGTTCTGGTGGCGGACGAAGGCGAGGGCGACGGCGACCCCCGCCACGCCGAGCACCAGCGGCGCGCTCCTCTGCTGGCCCAGTCGCACCATCAGCGTCGCAAGCGGCATCACCCAGAGGCAGAGCGCCAGCAGCGCCGGCAGGCCGAACCAGAGCAGGGTCAGCGGCAGGGCGAGCAGCAAGGATACCGGCTCGGCCAGCGGCCCCGGGCGCGCGACGGCGAGGATCGGGAGCATCGCGGGCTGCGCGACGGCCCAGCCCGTGAAGACGCTCGAAAGCAGCCGATTCTCCCCCACCCGGACACCCTAGACCGTTTTTCCGTTCCGCGCGCAAAGGATTGATCCGCGAGGGATCCGCGCCGGCAGCAATTGCGGGGCATCCGCCGGCGGCAGCGCCGGCGGGCGCTGGACGGCGCCGGGGGGTGCGGCGTAAGCGTGGCGCAGGCCCCCGAAGCTGCGCGCCCTCCTGCCCTGGAGCAGAGGCCGATGAAGCGCCTACTCCTCGCCATGCTGCTGCTGTGCCCGGCCCCGCCTGCCCCGCGCGCGCAGCCCGCGGCGGAGCGGGTCGCGATCTGGGTGCCCGGTCCCGACTACAGGCAGGTCGTGCTCGGTGCCGAGTTGCTGCGGCCGCCCGGGCCCGGCCCCTTCCCCGCAGTCGTGCTGCTGCATGATTGCCTGGGCGTGACCGCGGACGAGGAGCGATGGGCCGAGCGGCTCAGCGGCTGGGGTTATGTCGCGCTGCTGCTCCATCGCTTCGATGTGCCGGGCTTCGACACCACCTGCCGCGGCGAGATGTCGGCGGCTGCGGCCTGGCAGCCCATCCATGCCGAGGCGGCGCAGGCCTGGCTGGTCGCAACCCGCCCCGAGGTGCGGCCCGATCGGATCGGCGTGCTCGGCTGGGGCCAGGGCGGATCGGCGGCGCTGCTCCTGGTGCATGGCAGCCCGGAGCCGCATGGCCGCCCGTTCAGCGTGGCCGTCGCCCTCCACCCGGGCTGCCGCCAGCCCAATCCGCTCCGCGACATGGAAGCGCCGCTCCTGCTGCTGGTGGGCTCGGAAGACGTCTTTCCGCCCACCATGGCGCCGGCGGCGCATTGTGCGCGGATGGCGGCGCGACGCGAGGGCAGACGCGACAAGCCGCTCGAGCTGGTGGTCTACCGCGGCGCACAGTCCGGCTTCGACCGCGAGGGCATCGACCTGTTCCTCGGGGACCGCCGCTTCCTGCACGACCCGGCCGCCGCCGAGGATGCGGTCGTCCGCATCCGCGCCTTCATCGGCCGCTACCTCGGCGACTGAGCCGCGGTCAGGCCCGCTCCTCCGGCGTGACCGTCAGGCGCCTCATGTCGCCGCGGCGCAGCAGCACGAGTTCGGCCGGCGTCCCCACCCGCTCGCCCGAGAGCCAGCGCAGCAGGCTGTCCACGCCGAGCATCGGCTCGCCGCCCACCGAGACCAGCAGGTCGCCGCGCTCGACGCCCGCCTTGTCGGCGGGGCTGCCGCGCTGGACCTCGGTCACCAGCACGGCGGTCGCCTGGTCCAGGCCATGCGCGCGGGCGAAGCGGCGCGGGATCGCTTCGAGCTGGCCTGAGAGACCGAGCCGGGCGCGCCGCACCCGTCCGAAGCGGACGAGCTGACCCAGTACGAGCCGCGCCGTGTTGGCCGCGACCGCGAAGCAGAGGCCCTGCGCGCCGCCGATCATGGCGGTGTTGATGCCGACGACCTCGCCCCGGCTGTCCACCAGCGCGCCGCCGGAATTGCCGGGATTGAGCGCGGCGTCGGTCTGGATCAGGTCCTCGATCGGCCGCCCGCCGGCCCCGCGCAGCGTCCGCCCGAGCGCGCTGACCACGCCGGCGGTCACGGTGGAGGAGAAGCCGAGCGGGTTGCCGATCGCGATCGCGACCTGGCCGGGGCGCAGCGCCGCGCTGTCGCCGAGCGAGGCGGCCGGCAGCGCCGCGTCGGTGTCGGCGCGGAGCAGGGCGAGGTCGGTGTCGGGGTCGTCGCCGAGCAGGCGGGCGGGGAAGCGGCGGCCCTCGGCGGTCGCGACCGTCAGGGCCTCCGCCCCCGACGCGACATGGCTGTTGGTCAGGATCAGCCCGTCGGGCGAGACGATCACGCCGGACCCCGCGCCGCCCGCCCGGCCCTTGCGGACCGCGACGTTCACGACGGAGGGGCCGGCGCGCTCCACCGCCGCGGTCACGGCGGCGGAATAGGCATCGAGCAGGGCGGCATCGGGGGGGATCGGGGCGTCGAGCATGCCTCCCATTTGGGCAGCCCTGCACACTTCCCCAAGGGCGTGCCGGGCGGATCGGCCGGGCCCGGCGATTCGCGTCCTCCGTGTGCGGTCTTCGGTCTGCACACGGAGGACGATCGCGGGCTATGCTGCAACGCATGGAGATCGTCGAGGCCGTGCTGGCCCTGATTTCGGCCTGCATCGTCTTCGCCCTGCTCGCGCGGCGCTGGCAGGTCCCCTATGCGGTGATCCTGGTGGTGGGCGGGATGGCGCTGGCCTTCATCCCGGGCCTGCCGCAGGTCACGCTGGACCCCGGCCTGGCGCTCGCCTTCTTCCTGCCGCCGCTGCTGATGGCGAGCGCCTGGCGAACGGACTGGCGGGCCTTCCGCGCGAATCTGCGGCCGATCCTGCTGCTGGCGGTGGGCTGCGTGCTGTTCACGACGCTGGCGATCGCGGTGGTGGCGAAGCTGCTGATCCCGGACCTGCCCTGGGCGGCGGCGGTCGCGCTCGGCGCCATCATCGCCCCGCCCGACGCCGTCGCGGCCGAGGCGGTGCTTCAGCGCCTGCCCATCCCGCGCCGCATCGTCGTCGTCCTGCAGGGCGAGAGCCTGGTGAACGACGCGACGGCGCTGGTGCTCTACCGCTTCGCCATCGCCGCCTTCGCCGCCGGCGGCGTCGCCTTCGAGCAAGCGGCCGGCAGCTTCGTCCTGGTCGCGGCCGGCGGCCTCGGCGTCGGGCTCGCCATCGCCTGGCTGGTGGAGCAGAGCTTCGCGCGCCTGCGCGACCCCATGCTGGTCACGGCGGCGAGCTTCATCGCCTGCTTCGCGTCCTTCCTCGCGGCGGAGAAGCTGCACCTGTCCGGCGTCATGGCCGTCGTCACCACCGGCCTGGTGCTGGGCCAACGCCAGCATCGCGTCATCACGCCGGAGATGCGGGTCGCCTCCGTCGCGGTCTGGAGCTTCACGGAATTCCTGCTGACCAGCCTGGTCTTCATCCTGGTCGGGCTGCAGCTTCGCGGCATCCTCTCGCGCATCGGGCAGTATGGCGACGGGCAGCTCCTGATGCTCGCGGCCGCGATCTCCGTCGCGCTGATCGTCTCGCGCTTCGTCTGGGTGTTCCCCGCGACCTACGTCCCGCGCCTGGTCCCCGCGATCCGCCGCCACGACCCCCACCCGTCCTGGCGGGAAACCTTCGTGGTGTCCTGGGCGGGGATGCGGGGCGTGGTGTCGCTGGCCGCCGCGCTGGCCCTGCCGCTCGATTTCCCGCAGCGCGACCTGCTGGTTTTCCTGTCCTTCTGCGCGATCCTCGCGACCCTGGTCGTGCAGGGCACGACGCTGGAATGGGTCATCCGGCGCCTGCAGGTCGAGGAGAAGCGCCCCCTCGGCATGGCGCGGGAGGAGGCGGTGGCGCGGCGGGCCGTCGCGCGGGCGACGCTGGCCGAGATCGAGCGGCGCGCCGAGGATATCCTGGAAGGCGCGGTGGCGCGCGACCTGCTCGAGGAGTATCGGGAGAAGGCGCGCGTCTTCCACGGCGTCGCCGACGGGCGCGGCCAGTCGGAGCTGGAGGCGCGGATGCGCATCCGGCTTGCCGCCCTGCGGGCCGGCCGCCTGGCGTTGCTGGACCACCATCGCGACGACGGCTTGTCGGACGAGCTTCTCGCTGCCATCGAGTCCGAGATCGACCTGGAGGAGCTTCGGATCCTGCGCCTGCTCGGCGTCGGGCCGGGCCATTGAGGAAAGCGGGATGGACCTCGCCGCGAGACTGAACGAGGCGCGCCGCGGGCTGCTGGACCTGTCCACGCGCAACCGGCTGCTGGCCCTGCCGAAGCCCGGCCGTTCGCGCGGCGTCGTGCTGCTGCACGACGAGGACGCGGATTTCGTGCTGGAACAGCTGCAGGACGGCAAGGCCTTCGCCTTCGAGGCCGCGGGGGAGGAACCGGCGGCCGGCGAGGCCGAGGCGAAGCCGAGGCGCCGGCGCGGCACGAAGCGCAGCGCCGAGGGCGTCGCGGCGGCGGACGCCACCAAGACGCGGGAGGAGGCGCGGACCGACATGCTGCTCCGCGCGCGCCTGGTGCCGGAGGAGCTGGCGCGGCGGCTGCGCGACCTCATGACGGATGCCCGCACCGCGCGGGAGGAGACGGGCGTCGCGACGCTGTCGCTCGCGATCGGCACGCTCGCCTGGCGCGATCCCGCGACGCCGGCCACGGAACGCCTGGCACCGCTGGTCCTGCTGCCCGTGACGCTGGAGCGCGAGGGGGTGTCGCAGCGCTTCCGGCTGCGCGCCTCGGGGCTCGAGGTGCAGGAGAACCTGTCGCTGCGCGAGAAGCTTGCGACCGAGTTCAAGGTGACGCTGCCGGATTTTCCCGCCGACGCCTACGACCCAACGCGCTGGGCCGAGGCGGTGCGGGCCGCGATCGGCGACCGCGAGGGCTGGACCGCCGATCCCGACGGCCTCGCCGTCGGGCTGTTCAGCTTCCAGAAATTCCTGATGTGGCGGGACCTCGATCCGTCGGTGAATCCGGGCCTGGTGGAGAACCCGGTCATCCGGGCGCTGGTCGGCGGCGAGATGCTGGCCTCGCCGCCGCCCTTCCCCGACGACGCCGAGGTGGACCGCGAGATCCCGGTCGAGCGGCTGGACCATGTGATGGACGTGGACGGCAGCCAGGCGCTGGCCGCCGAGGCCGTGCGTCGCGGCGGGCATACCGTCATCCAGGGTCCGCCGGGGACGGGCAAGTCGCAGACCATCCTCAACATCATCGCCCAGGCCGTGCTGGACGGGCGCAGCGTGCTGTTCGTGGCGGAGAAGCTCGCCGCGCTGGAAGTCGTGCAGCGCCGGCTCGGCGGCGTCGGGCTCGGGCCCGCCTGCCTCGAGCTGCATTCGGAGAAGCAGTCGAAGCGCGCGGTGCTGGACGAGCTCCGCGCGACCCTCGCCCTGCCCAATGCCGCGCGGCCGGAGCGCGAGACGCTGGTCAAGCGGCTGGGGTCGCTGCGCGCGCGGCTGAACGGCCATGCCGCGGCGATGGCCGCCGAGGTCGGCCAATCCGGCCGCAGGCTGCACGAGGTCGTGGGCAATCTGGTCGCGCTGCGCGCGCGCGAGGTCCCGCCGCCGGATTTCGCGCTGGACGCCGCGGGGTGGAACGCGACGCGCATCGCCGAAGGCCGCGCGGCGGTGATGGAGCTCGCCGCGCGCGCCGCGGAAGGCGGGCCGGATAGCCCGTGGAAGGGCGTGACGCGCGCGATCACGCCGCCCGACCAGGACCGGCTGCGCGCGCGGCTTTCGGGCTACATCCGCGCCTTCGCGGCAGGCGCGCGCGCGGCGGCCGGCCCGGCGGCGGCGCTCGGCCTCCCGCCGCCCGGCGCGGGAGGCGCGCGCGCGCTGCTGAAAGTGCTGGAGCACATGGACAGCGCGCCGGACTACGACGCCTCGACGCTGTCGCACCCCGCCTGGGCCGATCCCACGCCGCTGCGCGCGCTGGCCGAGGCGGCGACGCGGGTCGCCGCGGCGAAGCAGAACCGCGAGATCAAGCCCGGCGCCTTCGATGTCGAGGGCCTGGCGGAGGCGCGCGCCGCGCTGGCGCAGGGGGGCGGGATCCTGGGCTTCCTGTCGCCCTCGGTGCGCTCGGCGCGGGCGAAGGCGGCGCAGGTCACGGATGCCGCGGACCCGTTGCCGGCGATGGATCTCGCCATCGCCGCGCAGGAAGCGCAGCGGCTGCTGGCCGCGCAGGATGCGCTCGGCCGCGCGGCCTTCGGCAAGCTCTGGATCGGCAATCCCGCCGCGCTTGCCGGCCTGCTGGCCTGGCGCGACGCGCATCCCGACGGCTTCGTGGCGCTGCAGAAGCGCGTCGCGCTGGACGAGGACCCGCTGCGCGCGGCGATTACGGCGTTCGAGGAATTGTCGGCGCTGACCGGCATCGCCGACGCGCCCTTCGCGGAGCTGTCGTCTCGGCTGGTGGACTGGGCGGCCGCGCCGGACGGGCTGGCGTCATGGCTGGGCTGGCAGCGTGCGGTGCGGGAAGCCGGCCCCGACCTCGCGCCCCTCGCGGAGCGGCTGGCGGATGGCAGGCTGGCGCCGGAGGGGGCGATCGCGGCCTTCGACTACGCGCTCGACGAGGCGCTGATGAAGGCGGCGATGCGCGCGCGGCCGGAGCTCGCGGCTTTCGACGGCGCGGAATTCTCCCGCCTTGTCGCCGATTTCGCCGAGGCCGACCGCGCACGGATCGAGCTGGCGCGGAAGGAGGCGGCCTGGACGCATGGCCAGGCGCTGGCCCGCGTGCGCGCGGGCATGCCGGGCTACGACGTCCTGAAGGGCGAGTTCGAGAAGAAGCGCGGCCATCTGCCGGTGCGCGAGTTGCTGAACCGCGCGGGGCCGGCGATCCAGGCGGCGAAGCCGGTCTTCATGATGTCGCCGATGTCGGTCGCGCAGTTCCTGGCGCCGCCGGGCGGGCTGCGCCCGGCGCTGAGCTTCGACCTGCTGGTGATGGACGAGGCGTCGCAGATCGAGCCCGTGGACGCGCTCGGCGCGATCGCGCGCTGCCGGCAGGTCGTCGTCGTCGGCGACGACCGCCAGATGCCGCCCACCCGCTTCTTCCAGCGCCTGACCGGCGAGGACGACGCCGGGGAGGCCTTCGACGAGGGGCCGGTCGCGGCGCGGGAGGTCGAATCCATCCTCGGCCTGGCCAATGCCCGCGGCGTGCCGAACGTGATGCTGCGCTGGCACTACCGCAGCCGGCACGAGAGCCTGATCGCGACCTCGAACGCCGAGTTCTACGAGAACCGGCTGATGGTACTGCCCTCGCCGCGCGCGCGTTCCGCCACGCTCGGGCTGAACCTGGTGCGCGTGGACGGCGAATGGAAGGAAGGCGCCGGCGTCAACGAGGCCGAGGCGCAGGCGGTGGCACAGGCCGTGATGCGCCATGCCAGGGAGACGCCGCGCGACACGCTCGGCGTGGCGGCGTTCAGCATCCGCCAGCGCGACGCGATCCTGGATGCGCTCGAGAAGCTGCGGCGCGAGGATCCGTCCTGCGACGCCTTCTTCGCCGCCAATCCGGACGAGCCCTTCTTCGTCAAGAACCTGGAGAACGTGCAGGGCGACGAGCGCGACGCCATCATGATCAGCGTGGGCTATGCGCGCGGCGCCGACGGCAAGGTCGCGATGCGCTTCGGCCCGCTCTCGGCCGATGGCGGGGAGCGGCGGCTGAACGTGCTGATCACGCGCGCGAAGAAGCGCTGCGTCGTGTTCAGCGGCCTGACCGCGGACGACATCGACCTCGACCGCGCGGCGGGGCGCGGCGTCGCGGCGCTGAAGACCTTCCTGCGCGTCGCGGCGGCGGGCGAGATGCGGCGCGTGGAGGGGGCGGAGCCCGCCGCGCCGCTGTCGCGCGTCATCGCGGCCGACATCGCGGCGGCGGGCCGCGAAGCCGTCGCGCGGGTCGGCATCTCCGGCCTCTTCCTCGACGTCGCGGCGCGGGAGGGGACGGATTTCGTGCTCGGCGTGGAGGCCGATGCCGGGGACTGGGCCGGCGTGCGCGCTGCGCGCGACCGCGAACGCGGCCGCGCCGCGGCGCTCGGCATGATGGGGTGGAAGCTGCACCGCGCCTGGTCGCTGGCCTGGCTGCAGCGGCCGGAGACGGAGCGCACGCGGCTGCGCGACGCGCTGTTCGCCGCGCAAACCGCCGAGCCCGAGCCGCCGCCGCCCGCACCGCCGCCGCCGCCACCCCCGGCACCGGTCGAGGCGCGCCCCGCTGAGCCCGAGCCGCCGGCACCGCCGCCGCCATCCCCTGCACCGGTCGAGGCGCGCCCCGCCGAGCCCGAACCGCCGCCGCCCGCACCGCCACCACCCCCGGCACCGGTCGAGGCGCGCCGTGCCGAGCCCGAGCCGCCGCCCCCGCCGATGCCGCCGGCACCGGTCGAGACGCGACCCGTCGCGGCGCCGCCACCGCCGCCACCGCCGCCGCCGGCCGAGGCCGCACCGGTCGCGCCGGCGCCGCCGATGCCGACGCCGCCTTCTCCCGCGCGTGCCGAACCCGATCCCGGCCTCGCCAAGCCGTATGCCGAGGCGGTGCTGGAGGTCCCGAAGGAGTCCGGCATCCCCGCCGTGCCCTTCGCGACGCTCTCCGGGATCATCGCCGCGATCGTCGCGACGGAGCAGCCCGTCACGGCGGAGGCCATCGCGGAACGCATGCGCATCCTGTGGGGCAAGCCCTCACTCGGCGCCGCGGACCGCGCAGCGATCCAGCAGGCGCTGCGGCTGGCCGGGCAGTTGCAGGGCGTGTCGCAGCGCGACGGGTTCTGGAGCGCGGAAGGCGCCGCGCCGGTCGTCCCGCGCGACCGCCGCGCCGCCGCGCCGCATCTGCGCCGTCCCGCGATGATCGCGCCGGCCGAGGTGGAGGCGGCGTGCCGCGCGCTGCTGGCGGCCGCGCCCTTCTCGACCGAGCAGGAACTCGCGGCGGGCGCCGTGCGCATGCTGGGACTGGACGCGAATGCGGCGCCCGCGATCTCGGCGCGCGTCGCTTCCCTCGTCGGGTCGGGAACAATCCTTCTGCGGACTTGATTCGGCGCTCCGTCCCCCGCGCGCAACCAACCCTGCGGGGAGGGCGTTGCCCGCCCATCGGACCCGCAAGTGGTCCCGAGGCGAGGAGCGACATCATGAACGCAAGACTTCCGGGCGCATTGGCGCTGGGGTTGATCGTGGCGGCATGCGGCACCAATCCGCAGGATCGGACGACGGGCGGCGCAGCTGCGGGCGCAGGCACGGGTGCGGTGATCGGATCGGTCGGCGGCCCGGTTGGCGCGCTGGCGGGCGCGGGCATCGGCGGCGCCGCGGGCGCGATCACCGGCGCGACGACGACGCCGGACCAGGTGAACCTCGGCCGTCCGCCGTGGGACAACCCTGAGGTTCGCGTCCCCGGCGACAGCCGCAGCAGCGGCGCACGCAGCCGCGGCACCGCGAGCGCCTCGAACGGCGAGACGCGTCGCCTGCAGCAGGCGCTGAACGCGCAGGGCTACGACGTCGGCCCGGCGGACGGCGTGTACGGCCCGCGCACGCGCGAAGCCGTGATGGACTACCAGCGCCGCAACAACATGGCCGCGACCGGCACGCCGGACCGGCAGATGCTGAGCAGCCTCGGCGCCGGGACGGCCGGCGGCGCGGCGGCGGGCGGCGGGAGCCGCGGGACGTCCTCCGACCGCGCCTACATGGGCGGCGGCAGCACGACGGCGCAGGCGCCGGTGACGGGCACGCAGGGCACGACGGTCCCGGGCACGACCACCCAGGGCGTGGCGCGCGGCACCAGCCCCGGCCCGGCGACGGGATCGACCGACGGACTGACGGGGTCGTCCAATTCGGGCGCGCCGCTCAACGCGCAAGGCCAGCCGCGCGTGACGACGCCGGCCAGCCCCGGCGTGGCGCCGCCGAACACCAGCAGCAACTCGCCGAACCCGAACTTCAGCGGCAACCAGAACGACCGCAACAGCGGCGGCCGCTGAGCGGATGAAAACGGGGGGGGCGGGCGACCGCCCCCCCCTTTTCCGTGCCTAGGTCCCGAACATGGTGTTCGGCAGGAAGGTCACGATCGCCGGGAATACCGTGACCAGCGCGACGGCGGCCAACATCAGGAAGAAGAAGGGCATCGTGTTGCGCGTCACGGTCAGGATGTCCTTGCCCGTCAATCCCTGCAGCACGAAGAGGTTGAATCCCACGGGCGGCGTGATCTGCGCGAGCTCGACCACAAGCACGATGAAGATGCCGAACCAGATGAGGTCGAAGCCGGTCTGCGCGATGATCGGCAGCACGACGGAGACCGTCAGGACGATCATGCTGATCCCGTCGATGAAGCAGCCCAGCACCAGGTAGATCAGGGTCAGCACCAGGATAATGGCGAAGGGGCTGAAGCCCTGCGCGCCGACCCACGCCGCCATCGCGGCGGGGATGCCGGAATAGGCCATCGCCTTGGTCAGGAAGGCCGCCCCTGCCAGGATCAGGTTGATCATGCACGACGTCCGCACCGCGCCCATGAGGCTGTCGGTGAAGCTGGTCCAGTTCAGCGTGCCGCCCCAGGCAGAGAGGATCAGCGCGCCGACCACGCCGAACACCGCGGCCTCCGTCGCCGTGGCCCAGCCGAAATAGATGCTGCCCATTACGAAGGCGATCAGCAGCACCACGGGGATCAACTGGCCCGAGGCCTTCAGCTTCTCCCCGAACGGCATGGGCGGATCCGCGGGCGGCGTCAGCGCAGGGTTCAGCAGCGACCACACCGCGATGTAGCCGCTGAACAGCGCCATGAGCATGATCCCGGGGAGCACGCCCGCGATGAAGAGCCGCACGATCGAGACCTCGGCCGCGACGCCGTAGACGATCATTACGATCGAGGGCGGGATGAGCAGGCCGAGCGTGCCCGCGCCGGCCAGGCTACCGATCGCCATCGGCGCGTGATAGCCGCGCGCGAGCAGCGCAGGCAGCGACATCTTGCCGATGGTCGCGGCCGTCGCGGCGCTGCTGCCGGAAACCGCGGCGAAGATGCCGCAGCCGATGACGTTGACATGCATCAGCCGCCCCGGCAGGCGCTGCACCCAGGGGGCGAGCCCTTTGAACATGTCCTCGCTCAACCGCGTCCGGAACAGGATCTCGCCCATCCAGATGAAGAGCGGCAGCGCGGCCAGCGTCCAGGACGCAACGGAGGCCCAGATCGCGCTCGCCGCCACCTTCTCCGCCGGGAACGCCGCCATGCCCGGCAGCAGCATCGGCATCACGACGATGCCGACCAGCCCTGTCGCGAGAAGGCCGAGCCCGATCCAGACGCCGAGCGCGAGGATCGCGAAGAGCGCGCCGAGCAGGATGAGACCCGCCTCGGTCTGGGCGAGTTCCATCGTCAGATCTCCTCGGTCGCGCGCTGCAGCGCCGAAGCCTCCGCCGCGCGGCGGTAGGACGGCGTGCCGCCGGCCAGGTGGACCGCCAGGTCGTCCAGCAACGCGACCGCGAACAGGATGCAGCCGGCGGCGCAGGCGGCCTGCGGGTACCACAGAATCCAGGGCACGGTGCCCTGGGCCACGTCCTCGAACTGCCAGGAATCATAGGCGAGGTCGGCCATCGCCCAGGCCATGAAGCCGCAGAGCCCGGCGGTGAGCGCCAGCGCCAGCGCCTCCATGAAGAAACGCGCGCTGCCCCGCAGATGGCCGATGATCAGGTCCACCCGGATATGCGCGCCGTGGCGGAAGGCATAGGCCAGCGGCAGCAGCGCCGAGCCCGCCACCGCGAAGGCCGTGAGATCGTCCGCGCCCGCGAAGACCAGGCCGAACTGCCGCCCGATCACCTGGGCCGCGATGATGCCGGCGATCGCGGCGAGCGAGACGCCCCCCGCGATGCCGCCGAGCAGATAGAGCGCGTCCAGCGCGCGTCGGATCACGCGGCCCTCAGGCGCGGCGATAGGCCTCGATGAGCTTCGCCCCGTCCTCGCCGGCGCGCTGCACCCATTCGTCGGTCATCTGCCGGCTGACGCGGCGAAGCCCCTCCAGGAACTCCGGCGTCGGCGGGGCGATCTGCATGCCGCGACTGCCCAGCGTCGCTTCCGTGCTGCGCTGCGCTTCCTCGGCCAGCTGGTAGCCGCGGGTCTCGGCCTTCGCGGCGGCCTCGCGCACCGCCTGCTGCTGCGCGGCCGGCAGGGCGTCCAGGGCGCGGCGGGACACCATCACGGCGTTCTTCGTCATGGAGAAGCCGAGCGGCGTGAAGACCCGCGCATAGTCCCAGGCCGAGGTGTCGACGCCGGTCTGGGCGGAGGTGATCTGCGCCTGCACGACGCCGGTGGCGAAGGCCTGGGCGAGCTCCGCGGCCTGCACCAGCGTCGGCTGCGCGCCGACGATGGTGGCGAAGCGGTTGGTGGCCGGGGAGAAGGTGCGGAAGCGCAGGCCGCGCAGGCCCTCGATCGTCGGGATGGGCTGCTGCGCGTAGAGGCCCGCGGGCGGCCAGGGCACCATGTAGAGCAGGCTCATGCCCTGCCGCGCCAGCCGCGCCTCGATATAGGGCTTCTGCAAATCGGCGAGCTTCTTGGCCTCGGCGAAGTTGGTGACGAGTTGCGGGATGGCGTCGGCGTCGAAGAAGACGTCCTCGTTGGAATAGGCGGTCAGCAGGATCTCGCCGACCTGCACCTGGCCGGTCTGCACGCCGCGCTTGATCTGCGGCATGGGCAGCAGGGACGCGCCGGAATGCAGCTGGATCTGGAGCGCGTTGTTCGTCGCCGCCTGGATCTCGTCGATCATGGTGCGGATGTTGCGGGTGTGGAAGTTGCCGTCGGGATAGGCGGTGGCGCACTGCCAGCGATTGGCCTGCGCGAAGGCGGGGCGGATGATGGCGGCGGCGGCAAGGGCGGCGGTCGCGCCCAGGACCTGGCGACGGGTCGGCATGCTGATTCTCCCGAGGTGAAACTCTCCCGGATCCGACAATCGCCGCGACGCGCCGCCGCGGCAAGGGGGTCACCCTGGCAGCGCGGCAGGGATGGCGGCTTGGCGGGCGGACGGTGGCGCTGGCATCGTGGCCGAGGAGATGCGCCGGGGGTTCATCCGGCCGCCGGGACCGGGCATCGCCACGCCGGCCCCCTGCCCTGTCAGGCGAATCGAAGGTGCCGCGCCGCAGCGCCGGGCGAGGGCAACTGGGATACCAGTTGTGTGCCGGCAGGCGCCGCTGCTAGTCTTTCCACCCACCGCAGCGGAGACGCCGCCATGAAGCCCTGGGACGGCATCATTCCCGAGGAGGAGCAGCGCGCCTACAACGCCGCCGGCTTCGGCCGCGCCTCCGGCCTCGGCAGGCGCCCGGCGCTGCTGATCATCGACGTCCAGTACCGCACGGTCGGCACAAGGCCGATGCCGTTCGACGAGGCGATCCGGGAATTCCCGACCTCCTGCGGGGAGTGGGGCTGGCAGGCCGTCGGCAACATCCGCAGGCTGCTTGCGACCTTCCGCGCGCGCGGCTGGCCGGTGCTCTATCCCCATGTCTCGCCGAAGGAGAGCTTCGACCAGGGGCGGCTCGCGCAGAAGGTGCCGGCGCTGATGACCGTCGCGCGCAACGGCTACGACTTTGTGGAGGAAGTGAAGCCGCAGGAGACGGAGATCCTGCTGCCGAAGAAGCACCCCTCGGCCTTCTTCGGCACGCCGCTGGCGAGCTACCTGATCGACCTCGGCGCCGACACGCTGGTGGTGACGGGCTGTACGACCAGCGGCTGCGTGCGCGGATCGGTCGTGGATGGCTTCGCCTACAACTTCAAGGTCGTGGTGCCCCATGACGCGGTCTACGACCGCAGCAGGGTCTCGCACGCCGTGAACCTCTTCGACATGGCGTCGAAATACGCCGATGTCATGACATCGGAGGAATGCCTGGCGGCGCTCGGCGCGCTGCGCGCGGCGGCCTGACGATGATGGACCTGCTGCTGGCCGGCGGCCGGGCCGTGCTGCCGGGCCAGGCGGCGCCGGTCGCCTGCGACATCGCGACCGCGGGCGGCAGGATCGCAGCCATCCTGGCGCCGGGCACGGATGTGCCGGCAGCGGAGCGCGTGGCGCTGAAGGGGCTGACCGTGCTGCCCGGCGCGA
Organism: Falsiroseomonas sp. HW251; assembly: GCF_050563545.1. Taxonomy (NCBI): domain Bacteria; kingdom Pseudomonadati; phylum Pseudomonadota; class Alphaproteobacteria; order Acetobacterales; family Roseomonadaceae; genus Falsiroseomonas; species Falsiroseomonas sp. HW251. The sequence continues at coordinate 83,397 of NZ_JBNXUM010000020.1, read as the reverse complement.
TCGACGCGCATCTGCATCTCGGCCACGGCAAGGACATCTCCCGCCCGCGCGTGCCCGGAGATGCGGATCGGGAGAGCGCCGCGGCGGCTGCGGGCGGGATCACCTGCTTCGTCCCGTATCTGATGGCCACCGAGCCTTTCGCGGAGATCCTGGACGGGGTGATCGAGGTCACGCAGGCGGGATCGCGGATCGACTTCGGCTACCACCCCATCGTCTCGACCGAGGCGCAGCTGGCGGAAGTGCCGATGCTGGCGCGCGAGCGGGGCGCGCCGAGCTTCAAGATCTTCATGAACAACCGCGGCGGCGAGGGGAAGCGGCTCGGCCTGCCCGACATCGACGACGGCTTCCTGCTGCGGCTCTGCGAGGCCGCGGCCGCGCATGGCGGCATGGTCTGCCCGCATCCCGAGACCATCGAGATGGCCTGGGTGCTGCGCGACCGCGTCATGAAGGCCGACCCCGAGGGCAAGGGCGGCCTGTCGGCCTGGAACGCCACGCGCCCGCCCTTCGTCGAGGCCGACGCCGTGCAGCGCGCGGCCTACGTCGCACGGATCACCGGCGCGCCGCTCTATGTCGTGCACACCTCCTCGGCCGAGGCGCTGGACGCGGCGCTGCGCCAGCGCGCCGCCGGCGCCCGGGTCTTCGTGGAGACCTGCCCGCATTACCTCACGCATGACATCGGGTGGGAAGGCGGCGTGATTGGCAAGATCAACCCGCCGCTGCGCGAAGCGTCCGACCGGGAAGCGCTATGGCGCGGGTTGCTGGACGGCAGCGTGGACACCGTCGCGACGGACCATGTGCATCGCGACGTCTCGTCCAAGGAGGGCGGGATCTGGACGGCTTCGCCGGGCTGCCCGGGGATGGAGACGATGCTGCCGGTGCTGCTGAGCGAGGGGCATGCGAAGCGCGGGCTGAGCCTGGCGCGCATCGCCGCGCTGACTGCGACAAACCCGGCAGGGATCATGGGGCTGAACGACAAGGGCGCGATCGCGCCGGGGCTGGATGCCGATCTCGCCATCGTGGACCCCGCCGCGCGCTGGACGGTGACGCGGGACGGCGTGGTCTCCTCCGCGGGCTATTCGATCTATGAAGGACAGGAACTGACGGGGCGCGTCGTCCACACGCTGGTTCGCGGCCGCTTCGCGCTGCGCGACGGCACGCTGCAGGACGACGCGATCGGCACCGGGCGCTACGTCCAACGCCGGCTTCTCCACGCCGGAGCCGCGTAGCCGCCTCGTTCAACGGTTGCTCACCGCCCCGATCGCGATGCCCGTGTTGGCGAAGGGCAGCAGCAGGTTCACGACCTTCTGCACGTCCGTCGCCGCCGCCGCCGAGACGAACATCGTGTCGCGGTTGCGCATCGGGAAGGCATTGGCGAGGAAGAGGCCGCTCGGCTCCGACATGTCGGCCTGGTAGACCGTCAGCAGCTCCTCGTTGCCCGGCGGCACCTGCAGCCCGATCGCCGCCAGCACCCGCGCGCGCTCGTTGCGGAAGACGAAGACGGCGCGGGAGTCGGCGCGGTCGTCCTGCAGCCCGCCCGCCCGCGCGATCGCATCGCCGAGGTTCAGCCGCGTATCCTCGAACGGCATGCGCCGGTTCACCGGGCTGAGGGAGGCCATCGGCCCCGTCGCGCCGAGCGCGAGGAAGTAGCGCGGCTCCCGGCTGACGAAGACGACGTCGCCGGCGCGCAGCTGGATGTTCTGCTCCGGCCGGCCCGCGATGTCCGACAGCAGCGCGCGGTCCACGAGCCGCCCGCGCTGCAGCGTGATCACCGTCTCGTAGGCCGGGAAGCGCGGGCCGCCGGCGCGCGAGAGCGCGTTCAGCAGCCGCTCGCCCGCGGGATCGAGCGGGAACTGGAGCGAGGTGTAGACGTCGCCCATGACGCTGACGAGGTTGGACCGCCGGTCGCCGAGCTGGACGATGACCTGCGGCTCCAGCGCGCGGCCGGCCAGGCGATCCTCCAGCCGCTTGGAGAGCTCGGCCGGGGTCAGCCCCTCGGCCCGCACCGCGCCGGCATAGGGCACGGTGATGGTGCCGCCGCGGCCGACCTGCTGGGGCGGCAGCTGGATGAAGTTGCCGGGCCGCGCGCCGGCCTGGGGCGGGATGAAGAGCCCGCCCGACGACGCCTCGAAGACCGTGATGTGCAGCGTGTCGCCGATGCCGATGCGCGGGTCGAAGGCGCGCTCCGCAACGGTCTGGCGGCCGAACACCATCGGCCTCTCCTCGGCTTCGAGGCGGGAGACCACGTTCGGCGTCAGCGGGACATAGGCGTACCAGACGCGCTGGCCGCCATCGGCCTCGATGGCGCGCACGCCGGCGCTTTCCGGCAACTGGTTGAAGCGCGGTCCGGCCGAGGGCAGGAAATTCGCGCAGCCCGCCGCGAGCAGCGCCGTCGGCGCCAGGACCAGCAGGGATCTTCTAGACGTCACGGCCTCGGTCCGGGCGGTGGTCCGGGGGAAGACTCACGCTCGCTTGCCGGGCGACAGACGCCTGGCCCCTGCCAGGCGTCCCGCCCTGGTCTGCATATCGCAGTCAACCACTTGTCACCATCCACTTCGATTCGGTCAAAGCCGAAGCCGGCAATGGGCCGGATTCATTCGGCACGGCGTAGCCGCGCCACATGAACCAGGCGCCTCCACCGGACGGGTAGCCCTGCCGACCTCCCCCGCGCCATGCTGGCCGCGGGAAAGGGGACGGATCATGCGCGGACCCGCGGTGATGCTGAGCCAGTTCATGGGCGACACGGCGCCCTTCGACAGCCTGCACGGCGTCGTCGGCTGGCTCGCCGGGCATGGGTATGTGGGGGTGCAGGTGCCGGTGCACGATCCCCGCCTGATCGAGCTGGAACGCGCCGCGGCCGACGACGCGTATTGCCGCGACTACATCGCAGGGCTCGCGGCGCTCGGCGTCGAGGTCACGGAGCTGGCGGCGCATCGCGCGGGGCAGCTGCTGGCGGTGAACCCGGCCTTCGCGGCGCTGAACGACGTCTTCGCGCCGGCGGCGCTGCGCGGCGATCCCGCCTCGCATCGGGCCTGGGCGGAACACCAGCTTCGGCTGGCGATCGAGGCCGCGGCGCGGCTCGGCCTACGTCGCGTCGCGACCTTTTCCGGCGCCTTCGCCTGGCCCTACGCCTACCCCTGGCCCCCTGCCCCGCCGGCGCTGATCGCCGCGGCCTTCGAGGAACTCGCGCGGCGCTGGCGGCCGCTGCTGGACCATGCCGAGGCGCATGGCGTCGATCTCTGCTTCGAGCTGCATCCCGGCGAGGACCTGCATGACGGCGTGACCTTCGACCGCTTCCTCGGCCTGGTGGACGGACACCGGCGCGCGCGCATCCTGTTCGATCCCAGCCACATGCTGCTGCAGCACATGGACTATCTCGGCTTCATCGAGCTCTACGCCGATCGCATCGCCGCCTTCCACGTGAAGGACGCGGAGTTCGTGACGAGCCCGCGCAGCGGCGTCCATGGCGGCTTTCAGGACTGGGCGCAGCGGCCCGGGCGCTTCCGCTCGCCAGGCGACGGGCAGGTGGATTTCAGGGGCGTGTTCTCCCGCCTCGCCGCCGCCGGCTACGACGGGTGGTGCGTGCTGGAGTGGGAGTGCTGGCTGAAGCGGAAGGAGGACGGCGCGGCGGAAGGCGCGCCCTTCATCCGGCGGCACATGATCGCCACGACGCCGGCGCCCTTCGACGCCGCCCTGCGCCAGGGGATGGACCGGGCGACGGCGCGGCGCATCCTCGGGATCGACCCGTGACCGCGATCGGAGGCTTCGCCGGCAGGCGGCGCCGTGCGGCGCGGCGCGCTCAGGCCGGGCCGGCCAGCGCGGCGCGGCCCTTCGCCGTCAGGTCGTAGACGCCGCGCTCGACGCGCTCGAACCAGCCATAGACGTTGCGCAGCAGGATCGCCGGCGCGTCGGGTTCCAGCGCCTTCACCTCGCGCGGGCGACGCGGGCCGTCGCGCAGCGCCTCGGCGCAGCGCAGCGCGGCCTGGCGATAGGCGGTCATCACGGGACGGCGGTTGCCGCCGCCAGGGGTGGGATCGCCCTGGCGGCGCCGGTGTTCCTTCAGCAGCCCGGCCCGGCGCGGCAGGTTGCGGCGCGGGCGGTACGGCGCGGGCTCGGCCAGTACCTCAACGCGGCCGGTCGAGACCGTCACCGCCAGCAGCCCGAATCCCAGCATGCGGCAGAGGCGGTGCGCGCGGCGGTCTCGGTCGCGCCCGCTGCGCGTCATCCGCACCGCCAGCCAGACCTCGTCGCAGCAGGGCGCGCGGTCCACGCCCTGCAGCACGAGTTCCAGCGTGAAGCCCGCCTTCATCTCCGCAATCACCAGGAAGGGCGGATCGCCCGCCCGGATCGCGACGACGTCGCAGCCCATCACCTCGCCCTTGGGATCGAGCCCGAGTCCGAGGAGATGCGCCTTCACCGCGGCGTAGAGCGACGATTCGCGAAAACGCGCCATGCCGCGCCGGGATGCCGGCGCGGCACGGCGGCCGTCAATGCCGCGATAGGCGCGGCGCGCCGGCGCTCAGTAGCCCGGGCGGACCGTCACGGTCGGCTGGGCCGGCGCGACATAGGTGGTCGCGGGCTGCTGCTGCGGCACGACGACGGTCGCCTGCTGCGGCGGACGCTCGCGCTCGACATAGGTGCAGGCGGAGGCCAATCCGCCGGCGGCGGCCAGCACGGCGGCCATGGTCAGGCTGCGAAGGACGCGTGACATCTTCTGCTCCTCTCCTCGATGCGATGCGGGGCCATAACCATCGACAGACCCCGGCGTGTCCTTCGCCTCTGGTGATTTTCTCGTGACGGGACCGGACGGGCCCTTGTGCGTTGTCTCCGTCCCGCAACGGAGGAGACCGAGATGCCCCGCCACCGCCTCGCCGTCGCCGCGCTGCTGCTCGCGCCCGGCCTCGCCGCCGCGCAGGAGGCCGCGACCGGCGCCGTCACCATCGAACGCCAGGCGCCGCCCCGTCCCGCGGTGATCGAGCAGGGCGGCGTGCCGATCGGCACCGTCGCGCCCGGCCAGGCCGTGGAGGTGCAGGGCGCCAATGTCGTCGTCGTCGAGGAAGGCCCGCGCGTGACGCGGCTGACGCTCCGCAACGACGTGCTCTTCGACTTCGACAAGGCGGAGCTGCGCCCCGAGGCCGCCGAGGCGCTGAACCGCGTCGCCGCGATCATCCGGGAGAGGAAGCCGAGCAGCGTCTCCATCGTCGGTCACACGGATTCCGTGGGCTCGGACAGCTACAACCAGGCGCTGTCGGAACGCCGCGCGCGCAGCGTGGAGCAGTGGCTCGAGGCGCATGAGCAGGGCCTGCCGCCGATGCAGGCCAGCGGCCGCGGCGAATCCGACCCGGTTGCGCCCAACACGATCGAGGGCCGCGACAACCCCGAAGGCCGGCAGCGCAACCGCCGGGTGGACGTTCTGCTGCAGCGCTGAGGCTTGCCTCGCGCGCCGCGCCGGCCTTCCCTGCCACGGCGCAGCAGGAGAACTCGCCATGCCGCATGATGGCCATGAGCATCATTCCGTCCCGCCCGACGGCTGGAAGCACAGCGGCGTGCGCGTCATCCCCGGCGACAGCCTCGACGCCAACACCGCGCAGACGCCGGGGATGAACCGCGCGGCGGCGATCAACGCCGCGCGGGTCGGCGCGCAGAGGATCTGGGCGGGCACGGTGCACATCCACCCCGACGCCAAGACCGGCGCGCATCACCACGGCGCGCTGGAGAGCGTGATCTACGTCGTCCGCGGCCGGGCACGCATGCGCTGGGGCGAGAAGCTGGAATTCGTCGCCGAGGCCGGCCCCGGCGACTTCATCTTCGTCCCCCCCTATGTCCCGCACCAGGAGATCAATGCCTCCACGGACGAGACGCTGGAATGCGTGCTCGTGCGGTCGGACAACGAGGCGGTGGTGGTGAACCTCGACATCGAGCCCGTGGAGAAGCCGGAGAAGGTTCTGTGGATCGACCCGATCCACCGCAAGGGCGGGTTCTGAGTCAGACCAGGAACAGTGCCACGCCGCCGGCGGCCAGCGCGGCGGCGGAGCCCGCGCAATACGGCACCGCATAGGCCCTGCGGCCCAGCGCGGCGGCGTAACCCGCCTTGGCGACGATGTTCGACGCGACGGCGACCGCGACCGCGGTCGCGGCGAGCGACGTGGTGACCGTGGCCGGCGCCAGCAGCGGCACGGACAGCGCGATCGCATCCACATCCGCCAGCCCCGTCAGCGCCGCGACGGCGACCACGGCGGCCTGGCCGAAATGCGTGGCGGCGAGCTTCGCCACCGCGCCCACGCCGCCCAGCAGCAGCGCCATGCGCAGCACGGATTTCAGCTCGAAGGGATTGTCGGGCCGTCGTCCGTCCTCCAGCGCGGTCATGCCGCGCCGGGCGAGCAAGGTGGCGGCGATGCCCATCGCCGCGGCCGCCGCCAGCAGCGCCGCCGCCAGCCGCCAGGCGGTGTCGGGCGAGACGATGAAGACCAGCACCAGCGTGCGCAGGCAGGCGACCGCGCCCGCCACCAGCGCGCCTGCCGCAAGCGGCACCGCGGACCCGCCCTGCGCTGCCGCGCCGGCATTGCCGAGCGTGACCGCCGTGGAGGAGACCAGCCCACCCGCGGCCCCCGCCAGCAGCAGCCCCTTCCCCGCGCCGGCGAGCCTCTCCGCGAGATAGCCCGCGAAGGACACGCCGGCGAGCAGGATGGCCAGCATCCAGACCTCGTGCGGGTTGACGCCGGCAAGCCAGGCGACCGGCGCGTCGGGCACCAGCGGCAGCACGAGCAGCGTCATGGACAGCAGCACGATGGCCGATCGCAGCTCCGCCCAGGTGATGCGCGCCATGAGCTCGTGCAGGGATTCCCGCGCGGCGAGCACCGCGGTCATCGCCACCGCCGCGGCGCCCGCGGCCTGAGGCGCCCCCAGCACGGCGAGCGCGCCGAGCGCATAGGTCGCCAGCGCCGCGACCGGGGTGGTGGCGCCGACGCTGCCGGCGGCGGCGGCCTCGCGCAGCGCGAAGGGCAGGACGGTCGCGACCAGCGCGCCCAAACCGCCCGCGACCATCAGCGCGGTGCCGATGCCGTCGAGCTCCGCGCCGAGTGCCGCCATGACGCCGCCGAACAGCCCGATCAGGCCGAAGGTGCGCACGCCCATGGTGCGGCTGCCCGCGGCCTCGTCGCGCTCGCGCCAGTGGCGCTCGGCGCCCACCAGCAGGCCGATCGCCAGCGCCACGGCGAGGCGACGGATCAGGGTCTCGGGGTCGGTTCCCATTCAACGCGTCCGGAGAGGCGGCCGACGCCGGCCGGGGCCGCGAACGCCAGGCGCCGGAGGCGCGCCGGCGCCCGAGGCACCGAAATCACGGCCAGGCCGCGCAGGCGTCCCAGCCGATCTCCCGCGCCTCCGCCTCCGCCCCCGCGACCCATTCCGCGACGAAGGGGTGCGACAGCACGGCCTCGGCATAGGCCTGCGCGTCGGGGGCGAGTGCCACGGAATAGGTGCGGAAGCGGCTGGCCATCGGCGCCCACATCGCATCGGCGAAGCAGAAGCGCGCGCCGAAGAGATAAGGCCCGCCCTGCCCCCAGGCCGCGCGCGTCTGCCGCCAGCTTTTCTGCACGCGGGCGACCTGCGCCTCCACCCCCGGCCGTCCCAGCAGCTTGACGTTGGAGGGGATGCCGTTGGCGATCGGCCAGCGCTTGACCAGGTTCATCGGCAGCGCCGCGCGCAGCTCCGCGAAATGCGCGTGCATCTCGGACGCCGACATCCGCGCGACGGTGCGCGCGCGGCGATCCGCGGGCCAGATGTCGCAGCCCGGCGCGAGCTCCCACAGGTACTCCGCGATCGCCATGGTGTCGGTGACGAGGAAGCCGTCATGCTCCAGCACCGGGATCAGCCCGGTGGGCGAGGCCTCGGCCAGCCTCGCCTTGCTGTCGGGGCGCGAGAGGAACAGCGTCTCCGTCCGGAACGGCAGGCCCGAGAGCCTGCACGCCAGCCAGCCCCGCATCGTCCATGTCGAGGACCATTTGGCCCCGATGACCAGCCGCATCGCGCGCGTCCGACCGCTCCTCCGGCGGTTGCCTGCCCGGGCGCAGCATGACGGTGCGGCGGGTGGTTCGGCAAGCCGCGCGTTGACGGATGCCGTGACGGGCCCGACCATCCCGCCGAGGCCGGGAAGGGACGGGGCATGGACCAGGTGGCGCTCGTGCAGCGCGCGGCGGAGGTGGGCGGCGACGCCGCGCTGGGCTTCCTGCGCGACCTGATCCGCCTGCAGGCCGAGGGCGAGGACGCCGTGCAGGCCCGCGTCGCCGAGGCCTGCGCGGCGCTGGGCTGCGCGGTGGAGCGCCGGCGCTACCGCCCCGCGGATATCAGGCTGCGCGACGAATTCGCCTCCGACTCGGCGATGGCGACGGAGGAGCGTGTGGCGGTGCTGGCGCGGATGCCCGGCACGGGAGGCGGGCGCAGCGTGATCTTCTTCGCCCATCCCGATGGCGAGCCCTTCCAGGCGCAGCATGGCTGGCGCCACGACCCGCTGTCCGGCGAGGTGGAGGGCGGGCGTATCCATGGCTGGGGCGTCGCCGACGACCTCGCGGGGGTCGCGACCATGGTGCAGGCCATCGCCGTGCTGCGCGCGGCGGGCCTGAAGCCGAAGGGCGACGTCATCCTTGCCAGCACGCCGTCGAAGCGTCATGCCCGCGGCGTGCATGCGCTGCTTCATGGCGGCGTGACGGCCGATGCGGCGGTCTACCTGCATCCCGCCGAAAGCGGCGTCGGCATGCGGGAGGTGAAGGCGCTGGCCGCGGGACAGCTCATCTTCAAGGTGACGGTTCCGGGCCGGCTCCCCGCGACCAACGAGCCCGGCCACGCCGCCTTCGCCCATGTCGCGGTCAATCCCGTGGAGAAGGCGATGCTCGTCGTGGCCGCGCTGCGGGCGCTGGATGACCGCCGCGGCGCGCGGGTCCACCACCCCGCGCTGGATGCCGCGATCGGGCGGTCCACCAACCTGCTGATCGGCGACATCCGCACGCTCGGAGATGGGCGGGCGAGCCGCGTCGCGCCGGCGGTGCAGCTGTCCTGCGCGCTCGCCTTCCCGCCGGGCGAGAGGCTGAGCGACGTGCAGGCCGAGGTCGAGGCCGCGATCGCCGAGGCCGCCGCCGCCGATCCGTTCCTGAAGGACACGCCGCCCCGGCTTGACTTCGTCTCCGGCGTGACGGGGGCGGAGGTCGCTCTCGACCACCCGCTCTGGACGGTGACGAGCGAGGCCGTGCGGACCGGCACCGGCGCCGCCCCGGAGATCAACCCGCTGCACACCTCGTCGGACATCCGCAATCCCATGGTGCAGTCCGGCATCCCCTGCGTCGGGCTCGGGCCGCTCTGCGGCGACCTCACGCAGAACGGGGGGCGCGACGAATGGGTGGACGCCGCGGATTACCGGCGCGGCGTCGCGGTGGTCGCGCTGCTGATCGCCCTCTGGTGCGGCGCGGCGCCTGCCGAATAGTCTGCCGACATCGGAACGAAGCCGGAGGAGCCCATGGAGTCGCCGATCCCGATCAAGGAGCCGGCCTGGCTGCGCGAGTTCAAGGCCTTCGTCATGCGGGGCAACGTGATCGACCTCGCGGTCGGCATCGTGATCGGCGCCGCCTTCACCACCATCGTCGGCAGCCTGGTGGAGGACCTGATCAACCCGATCATCGGCCTGCTGATCGGCGGCATCGACTTCTCCAACCTCTTCATCGTGCTGAGCGGGGAGCGCCGGCCGTCGCTGGAGGCGACGCGGCAGGGCGGCGCCTCGGTGCTGGCGATCGGCGTCTTCATCAACGCGATCATCAAGTTCCTGATCGTGGCGCTGGCCATCTTCTGGCTGCTGAAGGTGCTGACGAAGCTGCGCGTGCGGGAGGAGGCGGTGAAGGCCCCGACGCCGACCGAGGCGTTGCTGGCCGAGATCCGCGACGAGCTGAAGGCGCGGCCGAGGATCTAGCCGAGTTCCTCCCGCCTCGCCGCCGCGCGGCGCATCGCGGCGCCGAGCACGGCCTTGATCTCGGCCCAGCGGAAGGGCCTGCGGAGCACCGCGCCGCCGATCTCCGCGGGCTCGGCAGGGCCGGTGACGAAGACGAGCTCGACCGACCGCTCCGCCGGCAGGCCGGCCAGCCGCTCGGCCAGCGCGTGCCCATCCTTGCCGGGCAGCCGGATGTCGGTGACCACCACGCCGATCGCGCCTGCGGCCTTCGCGACCAGCGCCAGCGCCTCGGCCGCGCTGCCCGCGACATGACAGGCGACCCCGTCCAGCGCCAGGCCGTCGGCTATCTCGCCGGCGACCTCCGCCTCCTCGCCAAGCACAAGCACGTCCAGAGGCCGCACCCCGCCCTGTCCCCGCAGCCCATCGCCGGTCGGCAAGCCCGGCGGAGGCGCAGCAAGTGTGAAGTCATCGTACGCAATCCGCAACACTCTTTCACAGTGTCGTGGAAATCGGCCGCGACCCGTCAGGCTGCGGCGGCGGGGCGCCATTCCGGCCCGTCATACGCCTCGGGCACGACGATCGCGCGCGACCTGATGGCGTCGCGCAGCGCGTCGAGCCGATTGGCCAGGGCGGGGTCCACGTCGCGCGCCAGCGCAAGCCGCACCGCGGCGGGTTCCTCGAGCCCGATGCGCCGGTCCTCGAAGCGGCCGCCGAGGAAGCCGGCGATCGCGGCTTCCAGCGCCACGCCGTTGTCGGCGACGGCGGAGGCGAGGAAGACGTCGTCCTCGACCGTCCAGTCCCGCACATTGCCGATCGCGCGCAGGCCGTGTGCCCTGCAGGCCGCGACGGCGCCGGGCCGCCCGCCATCGAGCATGGCGAATTGCAGATCCGCCCCGGCAGCGGACTGCGCCGCGGTCCAGCTTCCGGCAAGGCCAGGATCGTGCTGGTCGCCGCAGAAGCCGGTCAGCAGCGTCGCGCCGGGCCGGGCATGCGCTAGGCCGGCCGCGAATCCGGCGCGGCCGCGCAGCCCCGGCGGCACCCGCTCGCCCGAGAGATGCGCGACGGTGCCGCTGCGGGTCCACCATCCCGCCAGCGCGCCGGCGAGGAAGGCGGATTGCTCCTGCAGCACCTCGAAGCAGGCGATGTTGGGGCCGGCGATGCGCCCCTGCGTGACCGCGAAGGCGACCGAGGGGAAGCGCGGCGCGACCTGTTGCACGCCGGCCTCGCCCTGGCCGCCATGGGCGATGATCAGGTCGGCGCGCGCGGCGGCCGCAGCGATGGTCTCCGCGCGGCGGGCGGGATCGGGTTCCCACACCGCGTCGGGGACGAAGCCGCCGCGCTCCGCCGCGCGCGACAGGCCGGTGACGCCGGCGGCGTTGAAGCTGCCCGCGCCACGGCGGCCGAAGAAGACCGCGACGACGCGAGGCGTGCGAGCCATGCGGGAGAGCGCGGCCCTATTGCGCGGTGATGCCGAGCGCCCGGACGGCGCCGCCGATCACCCGCACCTGCTCCTCCACCATCGCGCTGAACTGGGGCTGGGTCATGGCGCGCATGTCAAAGCCGTGCTCGTCCATGCGCTGCTTCACGATCGGCAGTTCCAGCGCGGCGCTGACTTCCGTGAAGATCCGTTGGCTGATCGCGGGCGGCAGCCGCGCGGGGGCGGAGATCGCGACCCAGTTGTCGGCGAGCAGGCCGGGATAGCCGACCTCGGCCGTGGTCGGGATCTCCGGCGCGGTGCGCTGCCGCCGGTCGGAGGTGACGGCGATGGCGCGCAGCCGGCCTTCGCGGATGTGCTCGATGTTCTGCGGCAGGGTGTCGAAGGACAACGGTATGGCGCCGCCGAGCAGGTCGGCCTGCATCGGCGCGCTGCCACGATAGGGGACGTGGGTCAGCGTCGTGCCGGTGCGGGCCTGGAACTGCTCGCCGAAGATGTGGCCGACGGAACCGGCGCCGGAGGTGCCGTAGCCCGGCGGGACCCGCTGCGCCTTGATCCAGGCGATCAGGCCCGGCATGTCGGTCGCCGGCACGACGCGCGCATTGACCACGATCACGGTGGTGGCGGAGCCGAGATAGGCGATGTGGGTGAAGCTGGTGACGGGGTCGTAGCCGACATTGGGGTAGATCGGCGGCGAGAGCACGATCGGCGCCGTGTTGGAGAGCAGCCATGTGTAGCCGTCGGGCGGCTGCTGCGCGACATGGGCCGCGGCGAGCGTGCCGCCGGCACCCGGGCGGTTGTCCACGATCACGCGCTGCGGCAGGCGCTGGGACAGCACGTCGGCCAGCACGCGGGCGACGATGTCGGATGACCCGCCCGGCGGGAAGGTGACCACGATCCGGATGGGGCGGCTCGGCCAGCCATCCTGGGCCAGGGCGGGCCTGCCCAAGGCCAGGGCGGAAGCTGCCGCGAGAAGCGGCAGGTGGCGACGGCGCATGCGATGTCTCCCAAGACGATTGCGACACCAACGCAAGCCTTGCGCCGCTGTCATGCGCGCCCTGGCCGAGGCCGGACGGCCGGGGCAGGATGGCGCGACCGTTCCTCGGGGGTCTTCATGCCGGCAGGCGGCATCTCGGTGCATGCGGTTGACGTGGCGCGCGGCCGGGTCGCGGAGGGGCTGGCGGTGCGCATCGACCGCGTCATGCCGAACGGCGAGCGCATCACCATCGCCGAGGGCCACATCGGCGCGAACGGCACGCTGGACCACCCCGTCGCCGGCGGCGCCGGGGTCGAGGAAGGGGAGCACGAGGTGCTGATGCATGTCGGCGAGTTCCACGCCGCGACGGGCGTGACGGCGCCGCCCTTCCTGGACGTCGTGCCCTTCCGCTTCCGGGTCTTCGACGTCGCGCAGCACTACCACCTGCCGATCAAGTTCACGCCCTTCGGCCTGTCGGTCTGGCGCGGCGCTTGAGGGTGCGTCGTCTCCGGGCGATCCTCGCCCTCGCGGCGCCGACCGCGGGCGCGTCGGTCCTGCAGGTCGCGTCCCAGCTCTTCGAGACCTGGCTCGCCGCACGGCAGGGGACCGAGGCGCTGGCGGGCTGGGCGGTGGTGCTGCCCTTCGCGCTGCTGATGACGATGATGTCGGGCGGCGGGATCGGCGGCGGCATCGCATCGGCCATCGCGCGCACCCTTGGCGGCGGCCGGCGCGAAGAAGCGGCGGCGCTGGTGCCGCATGCCGTCATGATCGCGGCCGCCGCTTCCGCCTGCTTCGCGCTACCCTTCCTGCTCGCGCCGCGCACCGTGCTGGCGCTGGTCGGCGGCCCGGGGCCAGCGGACGCTGCGGCCGCCTATGCCGCCTGGCTGTTCGGCGCCGGCGCGCTGCCCTTCTGGATGGTCAACACGCTGGCTTCCGTGCTGCGCGGCGGCGGGCAGCATGCGCGGGCGGCGCGGGTGATGCAGCTGGCCTGGCTGGCTTATCCGCCCGTCGCCTGGCTGCTGGCGGAGCCCGCGGGGCTCGGCCTGGCGGGCATGGGCATCGCCTTCGCAGCCTGCTTCTGGGCCGGCGCGATCGCGATGGCGCGGCTGGTGCTGCGCGGCGGGGCGGGCTTCGCGCCGGATCTCCGCGCCCGGCCGCGACGCGCGCTGTTCGGGCGGATCCTGTCGGTCGGGCTGGTCGCGAGCGGGCTCGCGGTGCTGGCCAACCTCACGACGATCATGGTCACCGCGCAGCTCGCGCCGCGCGGTGCGGCGGTAGTGGCGGGCTACGGCATCGCGGTCAGGCTGGAATTCGTCATGATCCCCATCGTCTTCGGCGTGGGTTCCGCGCTGACCGCGCTGGTCGGGCGCGCGGTTGGCGCCGGCGACTGGGCGGAGGCGCGGCGCATCGCCTGGACGGGCGGCGGGCTCGCCTTCGCGATCGCCGGCGCCTGCGGCCTGGCGGCGACGATCTTCCCGCAGGCCTTCGTCGCGGCCTTCACCGCCGATCCCGCGGTCGCGGTCATCGCGACGCGCGCGATCGGGCTGATCGGGCCGGCCTATGCCGCCTTCGGCCTCGGCATGGCGCTCTATTTCGCGGCGCAGGGCGCGGGGCGCATGGCGGGGCCGGTGCTGGCGGCCTTCTCGCGCTTCGGCATCGCGGTCGGCGGCGGCGCGCTGCTGGCCGGGCCCTTCGGGCTGGACGGCCAGTTCGCGGCGGTGGCGCTCGGCCTGGTATCCTATGGCGTCTTCTCGGCTGGCGCGGTGCGGCCGGGGGTGTGGCGCTAGACCGTCACCACCTTGCCGCTCGCCGAGCTCTCCAGGATCGCCGCGATCAGGCGCATCACCGGCAGGCCCGAAGCGCCGTCATTCATGGGCGCTCGGCCCTGCTCGATCGCGTCCAGCATCTCCGCCACCATGGCGCGGTGCGGGCCGTGGTCGAAGGCCATGGGATCGGCGCCGCCGCCGCCCGCCATGCCGAAATCCACGACCTCCGGCGGCCTGCCCTTGGTATGCAGTTCCAGCCGCTCCGCCACCAGCAGCGCGCTGCCGCCGGTGCCGGCGATCTCGATGCGCTCGGGGAAACCGGGCTCGGCGACCGTCGTCGCATCGACCGCGCCGATCGCGCCATTGGCGAAGCGCAGCGCGGCGGCGGCGATGTCCTCGGTGTCGATGGCGCGCAGCGGCGAGGTGCGCGCGAAGCCCGCGACCTGCGCCACGGGGCCCGCGAGGTGCAGCAGCAGGTCGAGCGTATGGATCGCCTGGGTCAGCAGCACGCCGCCGCCGTCGCGCGCCTTCATCCCCCGCCCTGCCTGCGCGAAATACGCGGCGTCGCGCCACCAGCGGATCGTCGCGGAACACGACAGCAGCGCGCCGAGCTCGCCCGACGCGACGGCCTGGCGCAGCCGCAGCGAGGCCGGGCGGAAGCGATGCTGGAAGACGACGCCGAGCCTGACGCCCGCGCGCGCCGCCGCGGCCACCAGCGCCTCGGCGCGCGGCAGGTCGAGCTCGAGCGGCTTCTCCACGATGACGTGCTTGCCCGCCCGCGCCGCGGCCTCGACGACCGGCAGATGTGCGCCGGGCGGCGTCAGCACGACCACCAGGTCGAGGCCGGGCGCCCCGAGCAGCGCGTCGAGGCTGTCGAACACTGGCGCGCTCCAGGCGCCGGCGAAGGCGTCCCGCCGCGCGGCGCTCGGCGCGAAGCCGCCGAGGATGCGGATGCGCCCCGCTGCTTCCAGTTCCTTCAGCGCCAGCATGTGCGGCTTCGCCGCCATCCCGAGCCCGACCACGCCGACGCCGATCATGCGACGCGCCCTCCCTCATCCAGGCAGGCAGGCTAGCCCGTAACCAGGTGGTTCCCAACCGTGCCGGGATCGGTCTAGGCTCCTCCTCCGCAGGCCGGGAAACGCCGGCCGCATCGAGGGAGACATGTCCATGCAACGCCGTGCCCTGCTCGGCGCCGCCGGCGCCAGCCTGCTCGCCGTGCCCAACGTGGTCCGCGCCCAGGCGCCGATCACCCTGCACGGCGCGAGCCAGTTCAACGACGAGCACGTCTTCAACCGCACCATGAAGCGCTTCCAGGAGCTGGTGCTGCAGTACTACGGCCGGCCCGTGAACTTCGTGATGCACAACGACAGCTCGCTCGGGCTCGAGAAGCAGTATTTCGAGTACATGTCGGCCGGCCGCGCGGTGGACTTCGCGATCGTGAGCCCCGCCCACATGTCCACCTTCAGCCGCGCCGCACCCTATATCGACGCGCCCTTCCTGTTCCGCGACCTGAACCACTGGAACCAGGTGCTCGACGCCGACCTCTTCAAGCCGGTGGCCGACGAGGTGGAGCGGCGCGCGCGCGTGATCCTGATCGGCTATGCCGGCGGCGGCGTGCGCAACATCTTCTCGAACCGCCCGGCGACCACCATGGCGCAGCTGCGCGGGCTTCGCGTGCGCGTGCAGGGCGCCCCGATCTGGAGCCGCACCTTCCAGGCCATCGGCATGGCGCCGCAGGTCATCGCCTACAACGAGGTCTACAACGCCATCCAGAACAACGTCATCGAGGCCGGCGAGAACGAGGCCGCGGGCGTCGAGCAGATGCGCTTCTACGAGGTCGGGCCGAACCTGTTGATCACCGAGCATGCCATCACCATCCGCCCGCTCTGCTTCTCCGTGCAGACGCTGCAGCGCCTGCCGCGCGAGCTGCAGGACGCGGTGCGCCGCGCGGGCCGCGAGGCCGGCGTCTATGGCCGCCAGACCGAGAGCGGCGAGGACGCGCAGAAGATCGACGCGCTCGCCGCGGCGGGGCGGCTGCGCAAGGTGCCCTTCACGGAACGCCCGCAGATGAACGCGGCGGTGCAGCCCGTGATGGCGGCCTATGCGCGCGAGATCGACGCGGAGGGGATCCACAACCGGATCGCGTCGCTGACGTCGTAGAGTTTCGCCTTCCCGCCCCCGCCAGGCGGCTCCCTCCCCCGCTCCTTGGTTTCCCTTCCCCGCAAGCGGGGGAGGGTCAGGGAGGGGGTGCTTCGTTCAGCGCGCCCTCATCCTCGGCACCCCCACTCCATCCCTCCCCCGCCTGCGGGGGAGGGGGGCGCGCGGTGGGGGAAGTGACGACACTCCAAGGACCACCCGAATGCCATCAGGCCCGCGCGGCCTCTTCCGCCGCTTCACCGCTTGGTACGCCTGGCTGCTCGACATCCTGATGACGCTGGCGGTCGCCTCCATCGTCTTCCCGGTCACGCTGCAGATCTTCGCGCGCTTCACCGAGCTCCTGCCGCGCTACATCTGGACCGAGGAGCTCTCCCGCTTCCTGCTGGTCTGGATGGTGATGATCGGCGCCATGGTCGGCATCCGGGAGGGCACGCATTTCAACGTGGACCTCTTCCCCAACCTCAAGGGCCGCTCCAAGGCTGCGGCAGACATCGTCGCGGGGATCTTCATCCTGGTCTTCGCCTTCGTCTTCCTGTGGTGGGGCATCGAGTTCACGGATTTCGCGTGGTACCGCGTCAGCGAGCTGGCGGAGCTGCCGCTCTGGACCATCCACATCGCCTGGCCCATCGCCGGCGCGACCTGGATCCTGTTCCAGGGCGAGCGGATGTACGACAGCTTCCAGGTCCTGGTGCATGGCGAGGAGCCCGCGGCATGAGCGGCGCCATCCTTTCCTCGGGCCAGGCGGCCTGGATGCTGTTCGGCGCCTTCTTCTCGCTACTGCTGCTGCGCGTGCCGGTTTCCATCGCGCTCGGCCTGGCCTGCCTGCCGCCTCTGATCATCGAGGAGCGGCTCTGGCCGATGATCCTCCTGCAGGAGACCTTCAACGGCTTCAACAGCTTCATCCTGATCGCGGTGCCCTTCTTCCTGCTGGCCGCGAACCTCATGAACATCGGCGGCATCACCGACCGCCTGGTGCGCTTCTCCCGCGCCATCGTCGGGCACCTCCCCGGCAGCCTCGCGCAGATCAACGTGGTGCTGTCCATCTTCTTCGCCGGCATCTCCGGCAGTTCCACCGCCGATGCGGCCAGCCAGTCCAAGATCTTCATCGATGCCCAGCGGAAGGAGGGCTACGACGACAGCTTCTCCGTCGCGATCACCGCGGTCTCGGCGGTGCTGGCTGTCATCATCCCGCCGTCCATCCTGATGATCGTCTGGGGCGGCGTGCTGACGGTCTCGATCGGCGGGCTGTTCCTGGCCGGCGTCATCCCGGGCCTGCTGATCGGCCTGGCCCAGATGGCCACCGTCCATGCCTATGCGAAGATCCGGCGCTACCCCACCTACGAACGCGCGACGCTGAAGGAATTCGTCGCCTCCTTCCTCGTCTCCGTCCCCGCGCTGATGACGCCCTTCATCATCATCGGCGGCAAGATCTTCGGCTGGTTCACCGCGACGGAGGCCGCCTGCATCGCCGTGCTCTATGCCGGCGCGCTGTCGATCCTCGTCTACCGCGAGATGGACCTGAAGGGGCTGCGGCTGGCCTTCTCCGAGACCGGGCGCCTGTCCGCGATCACCCTCTTCTGCGTCGGCACCGCGTCGGCCTTCGGCTGGCTGCTCGCCTACTACAAGATTCCCGAGGCGATGCTGTCCGGCGTCATCGCCTGGGACATGGGGCCGATCGCGACGGGCTTCTTCATCGCCTTCGTCTTCCTCGTCGTGGGCTGCTTCCTGGACGCGATCCCGGCCATCATCATCGTCGGCACCATCCTGCAGCCCATGGCCGAGCACGCGGGCATGCACCCCATCCACTTCGCGATGGTCTCGATCGTGTCGCTGGCCTTCGGCCTGGTGACGCCGCCCTACGGACTCTGCCTGATGATTTCCTGCGCGGTGGCGGGGATCCGGATCACCGACGCGCTGAAGGACACGATGATCATGCTGGTGCCGATGCTGGCGGTGCTCGCGCTGCTGATCGTCTGGCCCGACATGGCGCTGCTGCTGCCCCGCCTGCTGGAGCCGGACTTCCTGAAATAGGGGACCTGTTGCGGAGGCCGGGGCTCGCGTCCAAGTTGTGGAGGTGACCGCTTCCGCCCCTCGCCCCTCCGCTCGCCCGTCCCCTGGCCCCTCCCCCCGCGCCGCGCCGCTCTCCTCCCTGCGGCTGCTGCTGCCGATGCTGCGCCCCTACCTCCTGCGCACCATCCTCGCCGTCGTCGCCCTGCTGCTCGCGGCAGCCCTGACGCTCTCGATCGGGCAGGGGCTGGCGCTGCTGGTCAACCGCAGCACCAGCGCCGGGGGCGCCGAGGCGCTGAACGCCGCCTCCGCCCTGATGGGCTTCATCGTCATCGCGCTAGGGCTCGCCACCGCCAGCCGCTATTACATGATCACCTGGCTCGGCGAGCGCGTCGCCGCCGACCTGCGCAAGCGCGTGCACCACCACGTGCTGACGCTGAGCCCGGCCTGGTTCGACACCATGCGCACCGGCGACATCCTGTCGCGCATGACGGCCGATGTGGCGCTGCTGCAGGGGCTGGTGGGCTCCGCGCTGTCGATGGGGCTGCGCAACCTGCTGACGGGGTCGGGCGCGCTGGTGCTGATGGCGCTGACCTCGCCCCGGCTTGCCGCCGCCGTCGTCGTGGTACTGCCCATGATCGTGGTGCCGCTGGTCCTGTTCGGCCGGCGGGAGAGGCGGCTGTCGCGCAGCGCGCAGGAACGCGTCGCCGACCTGGCCGCGCGGGCGGAGGAGACGCTGAACGGCCTGCGCGTCGTGCAGGCCTTCACCCAGGTCGCCGCCGAGCGCGAGCGCTTCGCCGAGGAGACCGAGGAATCCGTCGCCGCCGCGCTCCGCCGCATCGCCACCCGCAGCCTGCTGATCCTCGCCGTCATCCTGCTGGGCTTCGGTACGATCACCGCCGCGCTCTATGCCGGCGCGCTCGAGGTGATCTCGGGCCGGATGAGCGGCGGCGACCTCGCGGCCTTCGTCTTCTACGCCATCATGGCCGCGACCGCGGGTGCGACGATCAGCGAGCTCTGGGGCGAGATCCAGCGCGCCGCCGCGGCGGCCGACCGGCTGCTCGAGATCCTGGCGGTTGAGCCCGCCATCGCCGCCCCCGCCAGCCCCGTGCCCATGCCCGACCCGCCGCAGCGCCGCCTGGCCTTCGAGGACGTGGTCTTCGCCTATCCCACGCGGCCGCAGCACCGCGCGCTGGACGGCGTGTCGCTGCGCGTCGAGCCGGGCGAGACCGTCGCGCTGGTGGGCCCGTCCGGCGCGGGCAAGACGACGATCTTCCAGCTCGTGCTGCGCTTCTACGACCCGCAGGGCGGCCGCATCCTGGTGGACGGCGTGGACGTTCGCGACGCCGACCCGGAAGCCGTGCGCGCGCGCATCGGGCTGGTGCCGCAGGACCCGCTGATCTTCGCCGCCACCGCGCGCGAGAACATCCGCTACGGCCGGCCCGACGCCACGGACGCCGAGATCCGCCGCGCCGCGGAGGCCGCCGCCGCCCACGACTTCATCGCCGCCCTGCCCGAGGGCTACGACACGCGCCTCGGCACGCGGGGGGTGACGCTGTCGGGCGGGCAGCGCCAGCGCATCGCGGTGGCGCGCGCCATCCTGAAGGACGCGCCGATCCTGCTGCTGGACGAGGCGACGAGCGCGCTGGACGCGGAGAGCGAGCGCCTGGTGCAGGCCGCGCTGGAGCGGCTGTCGCGCGGGCGTACCACGCTGGTGGTGGCGCACCGCCTGGCCACGGTGCGCCGCGCCGACCGGATCCTGGTCATCGACGACGGCCGCATCGTCGCTGAAGGCCCGCATGACCGCCTGGTGAGGGAGGGCGGGCTCTATGCGCGCCTGGCCGCGCTGCAATTCGCCGACGCGGCGTGACGTCGGCGCGGGACACGATCGCGGCCTATGTCAGGGGCTTCCGCGAATTCGCGGACGCCTACGAGGCCTTCGGCTTCGAGGAGATCCACCGCGACGCCATCCCCTTCCTGCCGCGCACACCCGGACTGGCGCTGGATGTCGGTTCGGGCAGCGGGCGCGATGCCGCCTGGCTCGCCGGCAAGGGATGGGAGGTCGTGGCCGTCGAGCCCGCGGCGACGCTCCGCGCGGAAGCGGCGCGGCTGCACCCCGAGCCCGCGATCCGCTGGCTGGACGACAGGCTGCCCGCGCTGTCTTCCGTCCATCGCCTCGGCCTCGGCTTCGGACTGATCTGGCTCAGTGGCGTCTGGATGCATGTCCCGCCCGAGGACCGGCCGCGCGCGATGCGCAAGCTCGCCACGTTGCTGAAGCCGGGCGGGCGGATGATGCTGACGCTGCGCCACGGCCCGGCCCCCGAGGACCGGCCGATGTGGCCGGTGGATGCGCATGAGGTTGAGCGGCTGGGCCTCGATCATGGCCTGGCGCTGCGCGTCGCGACGGAGCGCGCGGAGGACCGGCAGGGTCGGCCCGATGTGCGCTGGCAGACCGTGATCCTCGACCTGCCGGACGATGGCGGCACCGCGCTGCCGCTGCTGCGCGGCGTGATCCTGCGGCAGGAGAAGTCGGCGACCTACAAGCTCGCGCTTCTCCGCTGCCTGGCGCGGATCGCCGATGCCTCGCCCAACGTCGCGCGGGAAGCGGACGACCATGTCGAGCTGCCGCTCGGCCTGGTCGCGCTGTTCTGGCTGCGCATGTTCAAGCCGCTGGTGGAGCGCGGGCTGCCGCAGATGCCGGTGGGCAGCGGCATGGGCTTCGTGAAGGATGCCTTCCGCGCGCTGGCGCCACTCGCGCCCTTCGACCTGAGGCCGGGCGCGGCCTTCGGCGGCGAGACGGCGTCGGCCCTGCGGCGCGCGCTGGCGGACGCCGCGCAGGTCATCGCGACCATGCCGGCGCGGCACCTGACCTTCGCCGACGACACGCCCGTCTTCCCCGCAAGCTACGGCCGCATGCCGCGCGGCGATGCGCTGGTCCTCAACGCCGAGACCTTCTGGACCTACGGCAACCTCCGAGCGCCGCTCGCGGTCTGGCAGGCGCTGCGGCGCATGGCGGCCTGGATCGAGCCGATGCTGCTGGCGGAATGGGTGCGGCTGACACGCGGCTATGCCGAACGCGCGGGACGCACGCTCGACAGCGACGCCGTGCTGTCCGCGCTGCGCTGGCTCGAGCCCGACCGCGACACCGTGCTGGTGCGCGACATCGCGGCGGCGCGGCTGAAGCGCGGCGAGGCGCTGGAATGCGTCTGGACGGGCGAGCCCCTGCGGCCGGGCTCGGTCGACATCGACCACTGCCTGCCCTGGTCGGCCTGGGCCTGCAACGACCTCTGGAACCTGCTGCCCGCCGGCGCCGCGGTGAACCGGCGCAAGAGCGGGCTGATCGTCGCCGCGCCGACGCTGACCGAGGCGAAGCCGCGCATCCTGGAATGGTGGCAGCGCGGCTATGTCGAGGGCGACGCGCCGATCCGCGCCCGCTTCGCCGAGGAAGCGCGCAGCACCCTGCCCCTGCCGCCCGACCGGGCGCCGGACCTCGACGACCTCTTCGCCGCGCTGGATTTCCGCCGCCTGCGGCTTCGGCAGGAGACGCAATTGCCGGAATGGCGCGGCAATGCCTGACCTCGACACCGCGCTGCTGCGCGCCTTCCTGGAACTCGCGGAAACCCGCAGCTTCTCCCGCACCGCGGAGCGCATCGGGCGGTCGCAATCCGCGGTCTCGATGCAGATCCGGCGGCTCGAGGAAATCCTCGGCGTCCGGCTCTTCGACCGCGACCGGCGCAACGTCGCGCTGACTGCGGAAGGCGAGGCGCTGCTCGGCGATGCGCGGCGCATCCTCGACCTCTCGGACGCCATGGTCGCGCGGCTGCGGGAGCCCGACGTGGCGGGCGAGGTGCGCTTCGCCTCGCCCGAGGATTTCGCGACGCTCTACCTGCCGGAGATCCTGGCGTCCTTCGCGGCCAAGCACCCGCAGCTGCGCCTGCACGTCACCTGCGACCTCACGCTCCGCCTGGTGGAGGCGCTGGAGCGCGGCGAGCACGACCTGATCGTGGTCAAGCAGGACCCCGCCGAGCCCTACCCCGGCGCGCGGCCGCTCTGGCGGGAGCGCCCCGTCTTCGTCGCCCGCGACCGCAGCATGCCCGACCGCTCGGGGGATCGCGTGCCGCTGGTCCTCTCGCCCGCACCCTGCGTCTATCGCCGCCGCGCGGTGGGCGCGCTGGACCAGGCCGGGCTGCCCTGGGACATCGCCTATACCAGCCCGTCCTTTGCCGGGACGATCGCCGCCGTCAGGGCCGGGCTCGGCGTCACCGTCCTGCCGCGGACCATGGTGCCGGACGAGCTGATCGGGCTCGACGCCGATGCCGGCTGGCCGGCCCTGCCGGAGGTCGAGATCGCCCTGCTGGCCGCCCCGCGCGCCGACCCCGCCGCAAGGGCGCTCGCCAGCTTCATCGAGGCCCGGGTTCCGACTTATCGGCATCATCGATAAGAACGATCAAAATAATTCGATTTACGCATTCATCCTGGGGCGGCAGAAGCCGCCGGACTTCAACGCCGGGGTTCGAATGCCGCGACACCTCTCCCTCGCGCTCTGGCCGCTCTGCGGCCTGCTGCTGATCCTGCTGGGCCTCCGCGCCGGGGCGGAACCCTGGGTGGCCGGCCCGTTCCGCGTGGATGCGATGGCGCTGTTCCTTGGCGCGGCGGCGACGCTGGTCAGCGCCGTGGTGCACGCCTTTTCGCTGCGGCACATGGCCGGCGAGGCGCGGTTCGGCGCCTTCTTCGCGCGTCTCTCGGCCCTGGCCGCCATCGTCCTGGCGCTGCTGGCCGCCGATGCGGTCCTGCTCTTCGCCGGGCTCTGGGTGGCAATGGGCTGGCTGCTGGCGGATGCGATCGGGCATGTCCGGGACTGGCCGCAGGCCCGCGCGGCGGGCGATTTCGCCCGGGTCTGGTTCTTGCGAGGGGCCGCGGCGCTCGTCGTCGGGCTGGCGCTGCTCGCCGCGGCGACGGGGAGCCTGTCCATCGCGGGCATCGCGGCCGAGGCCGGCACGGCGAACGGCCTTTTGGTCGGGCTGGGCTGCGCGGCGCTCGGGCTCGCGGCGGCGATCCAGTCCGGACTGTTTCCCTTCCATCGCTGGCTGATGGGCTCCATGACGGCGCCAACGCCGGTCTCAGCCTTCATGCATGCGGGCCTGGTGAACGCCGGCGGCATCCTCGTCGCGCGCTTCGCCCCGGCCTTCGAGGCCGCGCCGGCGATCCTGCTGCTGGTCTTCGCGGCCGGCGCGGCGAGCGCGTTGTTCGGCCAGCTCGCGGCGCTGGTGCAGTCCGACGTGAAGCGGGGGCTTGCGGCGTCCACCACGGCGCAGATGGGTTTCATGCTGATGCAGTGCGGGCTCGGCTTCCACGCTGCGGCCATGGCGCATCTGGTGCTGCACGGGCTCTACAAGGCCTCGCTTTTCCTGGGCGCGGGATCGGGGCTGGCCATCGCTTCGCGGCCCGCTTCGCCGAAGGCCGCCGATATCGGGCCGGCGGTGGTCGCCGCGATCCTCGGCGGCGCGGGCTTCGCGCTGGCGAGCGGCAAGCTCGGCGCCGGCACGGGCGCGCTGCTGGTGATGTTCGCCGCGCTCGCCGCCGCGCAGGCGAGCCTCGCCGCGCCGGCAAAGGGCGCGATGCGCTGGCTCGGCGTGCCCGCCGCGCTCGGCGTCGCGGGGCTGCTCTACGGCCTGCTGGTGCGCGGGATCGAGGCGCTGCTGGCCGGCACGCCGGGCCTCGCCTCGGCGCAGCCGCTGACCGCGCTGCACGCCCTCGTCGCCGGCGCCTTCCTGCTCGCGGGGATCGCGGTGCAGGCGGGCCTGCACCGGCGCTCCGCCGCCCTCTATGTCCGAGTTCTCGGCCTCAGCCAGCCCGCCGCCGCCGCCATCACCGACCGCCGGGAGGCCTACCATGCCTGAGCTCGCCCGACTCTCCGCGCAGATCGAGATCGCCGCCGGTCACGTCACGCCCTATTGGCCGCTGACCCGCTTCATCGCGGCCAACCCGCTGCAGGGCCTGGAGGACCAGCCCTTCGAGCACGCCGCCCGGACCGCGGCGAGCCTGTTCGGCGCCCGCGCCTGGCCGGCCGCCGAAGTGCTGAAGGCCGCGCTCGCCGACGGCCGCATCGACGGCGCCATCCTGGCCGAGGTCGCCGCCCGCCACGGCCAGCCCGGAGCCGCCGCGCCCGGTGCTCTCGACGTGCCCGGGAATGCGCAGCGCGCGGCCCCGCCCTCCGCCGTCAACCGCGCGCTGATCCGCTGGCTCGCCGCCTTCCTGGACGAGGGCCAGGCCGCCTGGCCGATGCCGGGCCGCGAGAAGGGCCTGTGGCGCGCCGTCCGCGCCCTGCTGCCCCTCGACGCGGAGGTGCCGAAGGGCACGGAGGCCGCGGCGCTCGACGCCGATCCCCTGAGGGCGATCGCGGCGCTGATCGCCGACGTCCCGGAGGAATACCGCACCGTCCTGCTGACGCGGCACCTGACGGCCCTTGCGGGCTGGGCGGGCTTCGTGAAGTGGCGGGCGCAGGAACGCGTGAAGCCGGCGGCGACGCTGGCCGACCTGCTGGCGCTGCGGCTGTTCCTCGCGCGCCAGTTCGAGGAGGCGCCGGCCGCCGCGCCGACGCCGGCGGAAAGCCCGGCCGCGGCGATCTGGCTGGAAGCCTGGGAGGAGACCTGGCGGCGCGGCCTGGCCGCAAGGCTGGCCGCGAAGGCGGCCGCGGCGGCACCGAAGCCGGAGGCTCAGCTCGTCTTCTGCATCGACGTCCGGTCCGAGGTCCTGCGCCGGCACCTCGAGCGGACGGGCCCGTGGGAGACGCTGGGCTTCGCCGGCTTCTTCGGCGCCGCCGTCGCCGTGCGGCCCTTCGGCGAGGACGCGGCCTATGCCTCCTGCCCCGTGCTGCTGCAGCCCCGCCATGTCGTGCCGGAGGTCGCCGCGCCGGGCGCCGAGGATGCGGCTGCGGCGCGGCTCGCCGGGCTGAAACGGCTGAAGGGTGCGAAGGGCGGGCTGCGCGCGCTGAAGGAGAGCCTGGCCGGCGCCTTCGGCTTCGTGGAGGCCTCCGGTGCCGCCTTCGGCGCGGCAATGGTCGCGCGCACCGTTGCGCCTGGCGGCTTCGGCGGCGCGGTGAAGCGCCTGGCCGAGCGCGTCGTGCCGCCCGCGCCGACCACGCCGCGGGTGGCGCTCGCCTGCGACGACGGGGTGACGACGGGACTGAGCCCCGCCGAGCAGGTCGCGACGGCGGAGGGCGCGCTGCGCATCATGGGGCTGACCACGGGCTTCGCGCCGGTCGTGGTGCTCTGCGGCCATGGCGGCCAGGCCGTGAACAACCCCTTCGTGGCGGGGCTGGATTGCGGCGCCTGCGGCGGCCATCGCGGCGGGCCGAACGCGCGCATCATGGCGGCCATCCTGAACGACGCGGCGGTGCGGCAGGGACTGGCCGCGCGCGGCATCGCGATCCCCGCGGCGACGGTCTTCCTCGCCGCCGAGCACGACACCACGACGGACCGGCTGGCCATCTGGGACGACCCGCGCGCCGATGCCGCGACCGTTGCGCGGCTGCGCGGCGACCTCGAGGCCGCGCGGGCGAAGGCGACGGCGGAGCGGCTCGCGAGGCTGCCGAACAGCAAGCCGGGACATGCCGTCGCCGCGGCGGAACGGCGCGCCGCGGACTGGGCGGAGCCGCGCGCGGAATGGGCGCTGGCGCGGAACGCCGGCTTCATCGTCGCCGACCGCTCCTTCACGCGGGGGCTCGACCTCGAAGGCCGCTGCTTCCTGCACTCCTATGACTGGCGCGCCGACAAGGAAGGCGCGGCGCTGGAGGTGATCCTCACCGCGCCGATGGTCGTCGCGGAGTGGATCAACACGCAGTACTACTTCTCCACCGTGGACAACGCGGTCTTCGGCGCGGGGTCGAAGGTGACGCACAACGTCGTCGGCGGCTTCGGCGTGATGCAGGGCAACGGCTCCGACCTCATGACCGGCCTCCCCGCGCAATCCGTGATGAGCGCGACCGGCGTGCCGTACCATGAGCCGCTGCGGCTGATGACGGTCGTGCAGGCGCCGCTGGCGCGCGTCGAGGCGGTGGTCGCCAAGCACCGCATCCTTCAGACGCTGTTCGGCAACGGCTGGGTCGCGCTGCTGGTCGCCGACCCCGAGACCGGCCGCTTCCTGCGCCGCAACCGCGACGGCAGCTGGCGTGACGAGACGCCGGCCGCCACGCCTGAACACCATCTGATCGCCGCCTGAGGAAACGCCAGAGATGAGCAACGACACCCTCGTTTTCCACAAGCTGAAGAAGATCGAGATCATCCTGCCCGGCGAACGCCAGGCCTTCGTGCGCGAGCTGCTGGAACGCTCGGGCTGCACGGGCTGGACGCTGTTCCGCGACGTCGCGGGCCAGGGCCATCACGGCTTCCACGAAGGCCGGCTGCTCTGGAACGACCAGGCGAGCGTGATGATGTTCATGGCCGTCGGGACCGAGGCCGTGATCAAGCGCATCGCCGCCGGCCTCACGCCGCTCTTCCAGAAGGGCTCGGGGGTGATGTTCATCTCCGACACCGAGGTCGTGCGGCTCGAGCATTTCGTCGGCGCCGAGGGCGGCTGACCGAACCGCGCCTATCGCGTCGTGTTGGGCCTGCCTGGGGGATTTCAGCCCGAGGAGGCCCGCCCATGCACGCCATGGAGATGATCCGCACCCACCCGCAGGTGCGCGGCAACGCCAACGACGCCCTGGTCCGCTGCATCGAGGAATGCCTGGACTGCGCTCAGCTCTGCACCGCTTGCGCCGATGCCTGCCTCGGCGAGGGGATGGTCCAGCAGCTCACGCAGTGCATCCGGCTGGATCTCGACTGCGCGGATGTATGCGGCGCGACGGCGTCGGTCGCGTCGCGCCGCACGGGCTCGAACGAGGGGGTGATCGTCGCAATGCTCGCGGCGTGCGAGACGGCCTGCCGGGTCTGCGCGGAGGAATGCGAGCGGCACGCCGGCCACCACGCGCATTGCCGGATTTGCGCCGAAGCGTGCCGCCGCTGCGAGCGCGCCTGCGCGGAGGCGGCGGGCAGCATGCGGCGGCACTAGACCCGCATTGCCCTGACGGTGTCAGGGCAATGCGGGTCCAGCTTTCTCCGGCCCGGCGATTCACGCTCTTCGTATGCCCGCCTGCGGCGTGCACACTCAGAGCGATCGCGGGCTAGGTCGGGTCGCACCGGCCCCCTCCCCATCCCTCCCCCGCAAGCGGAGGAGGGGGTGGTCGGGTCAGATCCACCAGGTGCCCGTCGCCTCGTAGTTCGCCTGCGCCTGCGCGGCCAGCGCGTTCCAGTCCACGGGCGCCGTGGCGGAAGACGTGTCGGTGTGCGTCTCCGTCACCGGCGCGGGCTGCGTCGTCGTGGACGTGCTGGGCGTCGTCGTCGTAGTCGTCGGCGTCGAGGTGCTCGGCACGTACCATTGGCCCGTCGCCTCGTAGTTAGCCTGCACCAGCGCGGCGATCGCGTTCCAGTCCACCTGCTCCGCCGGCGCGGGCGTCGGGTCCGTGGTCGTCACCGGCGGTGGCGTCGTGACGGGCGTCGTGACGGGCGTCGTGACGGGCGTCGTGACGGGCGGCGGCGTCGTGGCGGTCGGCGGCGCCCCGGTCAGGGACGTGCCCGACAGCGACGTGTACTGGCCCGCGAGCTCGGGATAGAGCGGGTCGTACTTCATGTCGTAGACCGTGATCGATGTCTCGAGGTTCAGGTTGATCGCCCCGAGCGTCAGGTTCACGCCGCCATGCGCATAGTCCGCGGGCACGTTCACCGCCCAGTCGACCTTGTGGTCGCCATCCACCGTCATGGTGATCTTCCCGGGCTGCCAAACCATCTGGTAGGTATGGGTGACGCCGGGCTCGACGTAGCCGGGAAAGAGCTGCGAGTAGTAGTCGTCGTACCCGCCACCATTCCAGTGCATCGTGGCGTATTGCCGGCCCGTCCAGTCCGGCATCATCTCGACCATGTCGACTTCGGGTCCCGGCCACTTGTCGTCGCCTGGCCAGAGCACGATCCCGGGCCCCGAGAGATATCCGTCAAGCTTCGCGACAACGGTGTAGGTGCCGTAGCCATGGCCGGCGGCCGGCCCGTCCGACCATTCCTTGAACATGGAATGGCCGAGCGTCATGTCGCTCGCCAGCGTGACCTGCCCGGGCACGGATGTGTCGGCGTGGTAGATGTCGCCGATGGTCTGCCAACCATTGTCGAAGGTAATGTGCAGCGGCGCGTAGGGATCGTAGAGGATGGGCTCGTGGGGTGCCTGGGCCATGCGGTGGTCCTGTCTCCGGCCCGCTCAGCACTGACCGATCGGGCCAGGGCTCGGGGCTTGTGCGCTGAAAGCGCGACAGGTTGCGTCGGGATGCAGCGCGACGCTTCGATTAATGGGATGGGCGGCCGGCTGTGTGCCGGCCGCCACGGTCACGTCGCTGCCCGAGGGCGCGCGGCTAGACGAACCAGCTGCCCGTCGCCTCGTAGTTGGCGGTGGCCAGCGCCGCCAACGCGTTCCAGTCAATGACGTCGGCCGCCGCCGCGAGGGTCGTCGCGGCGTCATTCGCCACGTCGGTGGTCGTCGCGGCGTCGTGCACCACGTCGGCGGCGATCGCCGAGACCGTCGCGGCGGGCGTCGGCGCCGGTGCCGCTGCATACAGCGGGTCGTAGCGGACATCGGCGATGCTGATCGAGGTGTAGTCCTTCAGGTTCAGCGCCCCGATCGTGTTGTTCATCCCGCCATGCGCGTAATCCGCGGGAACGTGGTCGGTGAAGGCGGTCTTCACCTGCCCGTCGACGCTCATCGTGATCTTCCCGGGCTCCCAGACCATTTGGTACTCGTGCCAGCTGCCGCCATAGACGCCGTCGAAGATGCGCGACTCGTAGGCGTCGGATCCGCCAGCGTTCCAGTGCAGCGTGCCGTACTGCCGGCCCGACCCGTCCGGCATCATTTCGACCAGGTCGATCTCCTGCCCCGGCCAGCTGTTGTCGGCAGGCCAGAAGACGATGCCGGCGCCTTCCGTGCCGCCGTCGAGCTTCGCGACCACGGTGTAGGTGCCGTAGCCGTGCCCGGCATCGGGCCCGACAGCCCATTCCATCATGGCCGATCCGCTCGGCCCGAGCGTCACCTGGCCGGGGACGGACGTGTTGACGTTGAAGATGTTGCCGATCGAGCCGAAGTCGCCGTTGTCGAAGGTGATGTGCAGGGGGTCGTTGGCCGCCATGCGCGGGGTTTCTCCTCGGGGTCATGGGCTGCCGGCGCCGCGCGGTGTGCGCGCTGGCCGGGAAGCGTTGAGTGGGGCGGCGGGCTGCCCGGCCCGTCCGCGGCGCACCCCGGGCAGGGTGCTGGGATCCGGGACGCACAGCGCCACCCCGGCAGGGGACCGCGCGGCGCGCGCCTCCCCCTCCGAGATGCTTACACGCGCCGTTCCCGGACCGTCCGGTACATAAACACGCGGCTGTGATACAACCTGGACGCGAGACGACGTCGCTGTGGTCCCGCCGCGGGCACCGTGCTATGCGACCGACCGTGCTTTGCTGCGTTGCAGCATGACACAGGAAAGTAGGACCGAATCTCGCCGTGAACGCCATCCCTCCGCTGCCCGAATACGTCGCCCGCGGCGCCGAGCGCGTCAGCCGCGCCATCGAACAGGCCCGCAGCCTCGCCGAGGTCGCCGCCCGCCAAGCCGAGGCGCTGAAGCCGAAGCCGCCGCGCACCCCCGCCGCCTTCGCCTTCCTCGGCCGCGGCCCGCTGTCCCTGATGCGGGACGCGATGGAATACGCGGTGGACGCGTCGCAGCGCGGCGTCCTGTTCTGGGACACGATGCGCCGTGCCGGGAACGCCTTCGTCGAGCACGAGAAGGCGGGCTGCCCGCCCGTGCTGTTCTTCGAGTGGGAGATGCTGGTGGACGGCCGCACCCTGTCGCGGCCCTGCAACTACGCCCTCGTCGCGATCAGGCCGCCCGCGGGCTACCCCGCGACGAACCCGGCGATGCGGCCCTTCGTCATCATCGACCCGCGGGCCGGCCACGGCGCCGGGATCGGCGGCTTCAAGTCGGACAGCCAGGTCGGCGTCGCGCTGCGCCGCGGCCATCCCGTCTACTTCGTGATCTTCTTCAAGGACCCGGAGCCCGGGCAGACCATCCTCGACATCACCGCGGCCGAGCGCACCTTCCTGCGCAAGGTGCACGAACTCCACCCCAAGGCGCAGAAGCCTGTCGTGATCGGCAACTGCCAGGGCGGCTGGGCCGTGATGATGCTCGGCGCCTCCGACCCCGAGTTGACGGGCCCGCTGGTGCTGAACGGCGCGCCGCTGTCCTACTGGGCGGGCGAGAAGGGCCGCAATCCCATGCGCTACATGGGTGGGCTGGCTGGCGGGTCATGGCCGGCGGCGATGCTGGCCGACCTCGGCAACGGCAAGTTCGACGGCGCCAACCTCGTGCTCAACTTCGAGGCGCTGTCGCCCGGCAACACCTGGTGGCGCAAGTACTGGGCGCTGTACGAGCAGGCCGACACCGAGCCCGAGCGCTTCCTGGAATTCGAGAAGTGGTGGGGCGGCTACTTCCTGATGAACCGCGACGAGATCCGCTGGATCGTCGAGAACCTCTTCATCGGCGACCGCTTCGCCCGCGGCGAGATCAGCGCCGGCCCGAATGCGCGCGGCGGCACGACCTTCAACATGCGCGCGATCAAGTCGCCGATCGTCGTCTTCGCCTCGGCCGGCGACAACATCACCCCTCCCGGCCAGGCGCTGCGCTGGATCGCCGACGTCTATCGCGACGAGAAGGAGATCCGGCGCCTCGGCCAGACCATCGTCTACCTCGTCCATGACGACATCGGGCATCTCGGCATCTTCGTCAGCGGCAAGGTCGCGAACCGCGAACACACGGAAATCGCCAACACCCTCGACATGATCGAGGCGGTGGCGCCGGGCCTGTATGAGATGCGGATCACCGACACCGAGGGCAGCGGCCTCAACACCGGCTACCAGGTGGAGCTGGTCTCGCGCTCCATCGCCGACATCCTGGCGCTGTCGGGCGAGGCGGAGAACGAGGCCTTCCCCGCCGTCGCCAAGATCGCCGCTGCCAACCAGACGGTCTACGACCTCGTCGTCGGGCCGATCCTGCGGCAGATGACGACGGAGCGGACGGCGGAGCTGCGGCGCCAGCTGCATCCGCTCCGCGCTCGGCGCTACCTCGTGTCCGACCTCAACCCCTTCATGGCGCCCTTCGCGGCGGCCGCGGAGCGCGTGAAGGCAGGCCGCGCGACCGCCTCGCCCGGCAACCCTTATCTCGACGCCGAGCGCGCGATGGCCGAGCGCGTCGGCGACGCCATCGACACCTGGCGCGACTGGCGCGACGCCTGGACCGAGGCCGCCTTCCACGCGGTCTATGGCGGGCTCTCGGCCTGGGGCATGGCCGCGGCCACGCCCGAGGACGAGGTGGTCGAGACCGCCGACATGCTGGCCGATGCGCCAGAGGTGCGCACCGCGCTCGCCAACGTCGCGGTGGGCGGCTACGCCGAGGCGGTGATCCGCATGATGATCCTGATGGCGCGCGCCCGCGGCGCGGTCCGGCGCACGCGCCTCGCGCGCAGCCAGGCCCTGCTGACGGGCGAGGCGCCCTTCGCCGAGATGACGGCCGCCGCCCGCCAGGCGCTGATCCGCGAGCAGACGCTGGTCGTGGACCTCGCGCCGGAGGAGGCGATCGCGACGCTGCCGACGCTGCTGCCCACCGAGGCCGAGCGCCGCCGCGCGCTGCAGACCGTGGAGGACGTGGCGGGCCCGGAGGACGAGCTGGGCGACGACGCGCTGGCCATGCTGCAACGGGTGCGCGCGGCCTTGCGCTGAGACGAGGATCGTTCACCGGACGGCAAGATTCGGTTCGCCACTCTACCGCCACGCGCGAAGACCGCGCGCGAGACGGGACGAGAGGAATACCCGATGACGCCGACCACCTGCCGACCGGCCCGGCCGAACGCGCCGGTTGATCTGGTCGCGGCCTCCCTGATCACCTCCGGGACCGGCGCCGAGCTGCAGCTCGTCACGCGCGACGGGCAGCGGCTGCGCCTGGCCGCCGAGGAGGATGCCGCGCGCCAGGCCGCGCTGGCGCTGTGGCGCGCACTCGACCACCGGGACTGAACCGGGCGCTTGCTCGCGCTTTGTCGCTTCCGGGAGCGGACGGAAGCAAGACATGCGACACATCGAATGGCGCCGGCGGGCCCTGCTCGGCGGCATGGCGACGCTGGCGGCAGGCCGCGCCCTCGCGCAGCGGGAGGCGCGGGTCGTCGTCTCCTCCAAGATCGACACCGAGGGCGCGCTGCTTGGAAACCTGATCCTGCTGGCGCTGGGGCAGGCGCAGGTGCCGACCGAGGCGCGGCTCGGCCTCGGCCCGACGCGGATCGTGCGGCAGGCGCTGCTGGCGGGCGAGATCGACCTCTACCCCGAATACACGGGGAACGCGGCGCTCTTCTTCGACCGGGCGAACGATCCGGCATGGCGAGACGCTGACCGCGCCTATGCCATGGCGGCCGAGCTCGACAAGGGACGCAACAACCTGGTCTGGCTTCCGCGCGCACCGGCGAACAACACCTGGACGATTGCCGTCCGCCGCGACGTCGCGACACGCGAGCGCCTCGCGACCATCGGCGACCTCTTTGCCGCCGCGGGTCGCGGGGCGATGCGGCTCGCGGCCTCGGCGGAGTTCGTGGAAAGCCCCGCGGC
This sequence comes from Falsiroseomonas sp. HW251, assembly GCF_050563545.1. NCBI lineage: Bacteria > Pseudomonadati > Pseudomonadota > Alphaproteobacteria > Acetobacterales > Roseomonadaceae > Falsiroseomonas > Falsiroseomonas sp. HW251. The sequence goes on along the minus strand of NZ_JBNXUM010000020.1, from coordinate 50,428 downwards.
GCTGCCGGCCTTCGAGGCGGCCTATGGCGCGAGCTTCCCGCGCGACCGGATCACCGTGCTGCCGGGCGGCGACACCGCGGTGACGCTGCGCGCCGCGGCGCAGGGCATCTCCGGCGTCAACGCCGCGATGGCCTATGGGACGGATGGCGCGATCGCCGCGCTGAACCTGGTGGTGCTGCGCGACGACAAGGGCGCGCAGATCGTCTACGAGCCCGCGCCGGTGGTGCGCGCTGCGGTGCTGGAACGCTTCCCCGCGATTCGCGATGCGCTGTCACCGGTCTTCGCCTCGCTGGACCTGGCGACGCTGCAGAAACTGAACGCGAGGATCGCGGTGGAGGGCCAGCCGGCGCCCGCCGTGGCGCGCGCCTATCTCGGCGAGATCGGCATGCTGCGGTGATCGCACTGCCGGCGGTGGCGGCGCTGGCGGCGCTGCTGCTGCCGCTGCCCTGGCTCGCCGTCGCGCCGAACCGGCTGCTGCCGGGCGAGGCGGTATCCGCGCTGGATGCGCTGGGCGCGGTCGGGATCGCGGTCGCGCTGCTGGTTGTCGTCGCCCTGCCCCGCCGCACGCCGCCCGCGGTCGCGGCCTTCTGCGCGGTCGCGGCGGCGCTGCTGCTGCTCGGCGACACGGGGCGCGAGGCCGGCCAGGCGCTGGCGGGCTCGTCGCCCGCGGCGCGGGCGGGCCTTGGCGGAGGCTTCTGGCTGGCGCTGACGGGGACGCTGGTGCTGGCCGCCGCACGCGCCGCGGCGCTTCGGCCGATGGCGCGCGCGGTGCTGGCCGTGGGCGCCGTCGCGGGTGTGGCGATCCTGCTGGCCTCCGGCATGCTCGATCCGCTGTCGCTGATGGTGGAGTACCGCGCGCGGTCCGAGGCGGTGCAGGCCGCGCTGCTGCGCCACCTGTCGCTGGCGGCGTCGGCGCTGGCGGTGGCGATCCTGGTCGCGGCGCCGCTGGCCTGGGCGGCGTTCCGCATCCCGCGCCTCGCCGCGCTGCTCGACGCGGCCTTCGCGGGCGTGCAGGTGATCCCCGCCATCGCGCTCTTCGCGCTGCTGATCCCACTGCTGGCGGCGGTGCTCGCGGCGCTGCCGGGGCTGCGCGCGACCGGGCTCGGCGCGATCGGGCCGGCGCCGGCGGTGATTGCGACGGCGGCCTATCTCGCGCTGCCGCTGTTCCGCAGCCTCTGCGGCGGCCTCGCGGCCGCCGATCCCGCGGCCGTCGCCGCCGCGCAGGCGATCGGCATGACGGAGACGCGCATCACGCGCGAGGTCCGCATCCCGCTCGCGCTGCCGGTCTTCGTGGCGGGGCTGCGCGTGGCGCTGGTGCAGGCCATCGGGCTGGTCACGCTGGGCGGGCTGGTCGGCGCGGGCGGGCTGGGCGCGCTGGTCTTCGAGGGCCTCGCGCAATTCGCGACCGACCTGATGCTGCTGGGCGCTCTGCCCGTCGTGGCGCTCGCACTGGTCGCGGATTCGCTGGTCCGCGCGGCGGAAAGGCGCTTCGCGTGATCTCGATCCGCGATGCCGTGGTCAGCTTCGGTGCGATGCGCGCGCTGGATGGCGTCAGCCTCGAGGTCGGGGCAGGCGAGCTCTGCGCGCTGGTCGGGCCCTCGGGCTCCGGCAAGACGACGCTGATGCGGTTGGTCAACCGGCTGGTCGAGGCGGCTTCCGGTGCGGTGCGCGTGCGCGGCGAGGACGTGATGCGCATGGACCCCGCCGCGCTGCGCCGGTCCATCGGCTATGCCATGCAGTCCGTCGGCCTCTTCCCGCATCGCACGGTGGCCGAGAACATCGCGACGGTGCCGCGGCTGCTGGGCTGGGACCGCGCGCGCATCGCGTCGCGCGTCGCGGAGCTGCTGGCGATGCTGCGGCTCGACCCCGCGCTGTCGGAGCGGCTGCCGGGCGCGCTGTCCGGCGGCCAGGCGCAGCGCGTCGGCATCGCCCGCGCGCTGGCTGCCGATCCCGACATCCTGCTGATGGACGAGCCCTTCGGCGCGGTGGACCCGATCACGCGGCGCGAGCTGCGCGCGGAGCTCCGCCGCATCCATGCCGAGACCGGCAAGACCATCCTGCTGGTGACGCATGACCCAGAGGAAGCGCTGGAACTCGGCACGCATGTCGTCGTGCTGCGCGCCGGCCGCGTCGTCGCGAACGGGCCGCCGGGGGCGATCATGGCGCCCGGCGGCGATCCCTTCGCGCGCGAATTGCTGGGCGGCGCACAGCCCGGCCTTCGACGCCTTTCCGTGCTGCCTGCCGCGTCGGCGCTGGAGCCGGAACCCGCGCCCGGCGATGCACCGGTGCTGCCGGAAGACGCCAGCCTGGCCGATGCGCTGTCAGTGATGGCCGAGCGCGGCTGCGACCGGGTCGCGCTGGCCGGCGCGACGGGATCGCTTTCCGCCACGGGGCTGCTGCGCGCGCAATGAGACGCGCCTGGCCGCCCCTGCTGCTCGCGGCGATCTTCGCGGCGCTGGCCACGCCGCAGGGCGCGACGCTGGCCGGCCGCGCCATCGGCCAGCCCGGGAGCCCCTTCCCTGCCGACCGGCTGGGCGGCCTGGCGGTGGCGCATGGCGGACTCGCGCTGGTCGGCGCCGGCGCGGCGGCGCTGCTCGGCCTCGGCTTGGGCATCTGGGTCACCCGCGCGTCGGGCCTCGGCATGCGGCCGGCGGTGGACGCGGCGGCTGCGGCCGCGCAGGCGGTGCCGCCCGTCGTCGTGGTCGCGATCGCCGTGCCGGCCTTCGGCTTCGGGCTTTGGCCGACGGCGCTCGCGCTGCTGCTCTACGGTGTGATGCCGGTGCTGCGCGCGACCGTTGCGGGGATCGAGGCGGTGCCGCGCGATGCGCTGGCCGCGGCGCGTGCCATCGGCCTGCCGCCGCGCCGTGCCCTTACGGAAGTCGAGCTGCCGCTGGCCTGGCCGCTGATGCTGGACGGGCTGCGCGTGGCGCTGGTGCTGTCCGTCGCAACCGCTGCCGTCGGCGCGCTGGCCGGGGCGACAACGCTCGGCACGCCCATCGTGCTCGGCCTGCAAAACCAGAACCAGGTGATGGTGATCCAGGGTGCGGCGGCGAGCGCCGCGCTCGCCTTTGCAGCCGAGGGTGCGCTGCTGTTGGCCTCGGCGCTGGCCACGCGCTGACCGGGTTGCGCGCGGCAGCGTACAGACCGGCTAGCGCGCGGCAGCGTGCTGACCGGCTAGCGCCGGCAGCATGCTGACCGGCTTGCGCACCGCGCGCCGCGCGGCCACGCTGGCGGCACGATCCAAGGGAGGTTGCGATGTCCGGCAAGCTCGGCCGCAAGGTCATCATCACCTGCGCCGTCACCGGTGCGATCCATACGCCGTCCATGTCGCCGCACCTGCCGGTCACCGCGCAGGAGATCGCGGACGCCGCGATCGGCGCGGCGGAGGCCGGCGCCGCCATCGTCCACCTGCACGCCCGCGATCCCGGGGATGGGCGCCCTGACCAGTCGCCGGAGGCCTTCGAGCCCTTCCTCCGCGTGATCAAGCAGCGCAGTGACTGCGTGGTGAACCTGACCACCGGCGGCTCGCCCAACATGACGATCGCGCAGCGCGTCAAACCCGCCGCGGTGTTCAAGCCCGAGGTCGCCTCGCTGAACATGGGCTCGATGAATTTCGGCCTGTTCGGGATGCTGAACCGCTTCAAGGATTTCAAGCACCAGTGGGAGCGGGACTACCTCGCCAACAAGGACATCCTGTTCCGCAATACCTTCGGCGACATCGAGCACATCCTGACGACCTGCCGGGAGAACGACACCCGCTTCGAGTTCGAGTGCTACGACACCGCGCACCTTTATAACCTGCGCTACTTCCTGGATCAGGGCCTGGTGAAGCCGCCGCTCTTCATCCAGACGGTGTTCGGCATCCAGGGCGGCATCGGCGCCCACCCCGAGGACGTGCTGCACATGAAGCGCACGGCCGACCGGCTGTTCGGCGAGCAGTACCGGTGGTCCGTGCTCGGCGCCGGCGCGTCGCAGCTGCGGGTTGCGGCGCAGGCCGCGGCGATGGGCGGCAACGTCCGTGTGGGGCTGGAGGACAGCCTGTGGTCCGGGCCGGGCAGACTCGCCGAGAGCAACGCGGAGCAGGTGCGGCTCGCGCGCCAGATCATCGAGGGGCTGGGGATGGAGATCGCGACTCCGGACGAGGCGCGGGAGATCCTGAGCCTGAAGGGCGGCGACAAGGTCGCGTTCTGAGGGCAAGGAGCTGCCGAAAGCCTCTCCCCCGCCTATGGGGGAGAGGGTTGGGTGAGGGGCACGTGCAGATTTTGGAACGCCCTCAGCATTTTGCGCGCCCCCTGGCCCTGCCCTAGCTTGCGCGTTGTCGGCTGAAGCAGACCGCTCCGGCGCCGACGCCGTGCGTCGGCCCCCCTGCGGGTGGAGAGGGTTCAGCGAAGCAGCTGCAGCCGCAGAAGGCCGCGCGCCATGGCGGCAAGGACGCGGTGGCAGTCGGCGTCGTCCTCGACCGCCGCCGGCTGGTGCGCGGCCAGGCGCCCGGCGAGCATGCCCTTCTCGTAGTCGCCATGGATGGCGCGCAGCGCCTGCGTGTGCGTCTCCCGCAGCATGGCGTCCAGCCCCGGCCGCAGCGGGTCGTCATGCCCGATGCAGCCCATCGCCTCCACCATCGGGCCGAGAGCGAGCAGCCAGCGCTCGACCTCGCCGAGATGGACGATTTGCGCCGAGGCGAGCTGCGCGTGCAGCATGAACGCGACAGCGGCGGCGAGACGACGCATGACCCTTCTTCCTTCCGGCGATCCCCTGGGATGCGAACTCAGGATGCGGGAGGAAGGTTGATGATTCGTGGCGCAGCCCGCGGTCCGGATTCCGGACCGCCACGGGCTGCGCCTCGTGATAGGCTTGGGCATGGCAAGCCATGGTCAGTTCTGCGCCGTCGCGCGCACGCTGGACGTCCTGGGCGGGCGCTGGACGCTGCTCGTCGTCCGCGAGCTGCTCTGCGGCAGCCGCCGCTTCAATGACATAAGGCGGGGTATCCCCCGCATCTCCCGCACCGTGCTGGCCGAGCGCCTTGTCGCGCTGGCCGAGGCCGGCGCCGTGGCGAAGCAGGACGGCGCGCATGGTCCGGAATACGCGCTGACGCCGGCCGGCGAGGAACTGGCCGCGACGATCGGCGCGCTGGCGGCCTGGGGCCAGCGCTGGTTGCCGCGCCGGGCAGCGGCCGAGGACATCGACCTCGAGCCCGTGCTGGTGGACATGCAGCGGCGCGTGGTGCCGGAGGCCCTGCCCCGCGGGCCCGTCGTCCTGCGCATCGAGATGCGCGGCCAGCCCCGCCGCTTCCTGCTGCTGCGCGATGCCGAGGCCGCGCTCTGCGACCACAATCCCGGCTTCCCCGAGCCGCTGCGGCTGCACGGATCGCTGCCCGCGCTGGCCGCGTGGTGGCGCGGCGACGTGGAACTCTCCGCAGCACGGCGCATGGGGCTCGGCCTCGAGGGACAACGCGACCTCGTCCGCGCCTTTCCCCGCTGGTTCGCGCGCTACCGATTCGCGGCGGTGCGCCCGGCAGCCTGAGTGGTCCGGATTCCGGACCGCCCTTGCGCGCCCGCCCGGCGCATTACGGGTTCGTCGACATCCCGAGGTCCCATCATGTCCGCCGATGCGCTTGTCGCGCTGCTCGTCTTCGCCTTCGTCAGCTCCATCACCCCGGGGCCGAGCAACTTCATGCTGCTGGCCTCCGGCGCGAATTTCGGCTTCCGCCGCACGCTCCCCCAGCTCTTCGGCATCGCGGCAGGCTTCGGGGCGCTGCTGCTGGCCGTGGGCCTCGGCCTCGGCGCGCTGCTGGCCGCGGCGCCGGCGCTTCACCTCGTGCTGAAGCTGGCGGCCGCGGCCTGGCTGCTGAGCCTGGCCTGGCGGCTCGGCTCGTCGCGGTCCATGGGGCGCGAAGGCGCGGTAGCGAAGCCCCTGACCTTCCGCGAGGCCGCGTCCTTCCAGTGGATCAACCCCAAGGCCTGGATCGCCGCGGGCAGCGCGATGGCGGTCTATGCCTCGGCCGAGGCACCCTTCGTCTCCGCGCTGCTGGTCGCCGCAGTCTTCGCGCTGGCAATCCTACCGAGCCTGGCGGCCTGGGCCGGCTTCGGCGTCGCGCTGCGCGACTGGCTGTCGGAGCCCGCGCGGCTCAGGTGGTTCAATGTCGTCATGGGCCTGCTGCTGGCCGCGACGCTGGTGCCGATGCTGTGGTGACGATCACGCGTGATGGCAGGCGACAAGCGTGCCGTCGTCGCGCGGCGTCAAGGGCGGGCGTTCGTGCCGGCAGAGCTCCGTCGCCTTTGGGCAGCGCGGGTTGAAGGCGCAGCCCGGCGGTGGCGAGAGCGGGGACGGCAGCTCGCCGGCGATCGGCCGGAAGTTGATGGCCTGGTTGCCGCCGAGCATCAGCTTCGGCACGGAATCCAGCAGCCCCTGGGTGTAGGGATGACGCGGCATCGCATAGACCGTGGCCGCCTCGCCCATCTCCACGATCCGGCCGAGATACATCACGGCAACGCGGTCACTGACGTGGCGCACGACGGAGAGGTCGTGCGAGATGAAGAGGCAGGTCAGGCCGAGCTGCCGCCGCAAATCCAGGAACAGGTTCAGGATCTGCGCCTGGATCGACACATCGAGCGACGCCACGGGCTCGTCGCAGACCAGCACCTCGGGCTGCATGGCCAGCGCGCGGGCGATCGCGACGCGCTGCCGCTGGCCGCCGGAGAACTGGTGCGGGAAGCGCTGCGCGTAGGCGGGATCGAGGCCGACCCGCGACAGCCACTCCGCCACCATCGCGGGTGCGTCGGCGCGCTTGACCAGGCCGTGGGTAATGGGCCCCTCGGCGATGGTGTCGCCGATGCGCAGTCTCGGATTGAGCGAGGCGAAGGGGTCCTGGAAGACGGTCTGGATGCGGGTCGTGACCTTGTGCTTGCCGCGCATCGGGTCTGTGCCGTGCAGCCGCACGGCGCCGTCGCTCGGCGCCAGGATGCCGGCCAGCATGCGGCCGAGGGTTGACTTCCCGCAGCCGGATTCGCCGACCAGGCCGAGCGTCTCGCCCTGCCGGACCTCGAGCGAAACGTCGGTCACGGCCTGCACCGCGCGCCGGTCCACCTTCGCGCCCAGCGCGCCGGCGATGCGGTCTCCGAGGGTGATGCGCGGGGCGAAGCGGCGCGTGACGCGTTCCGCGGCAAGGATGGCGTTCATGCCGCGACCGCCTCCTCGAGCGGATGGTGGCAGAGCGCGAGCCTGCCGGGCTGCGTGACAACAGGCGGATCGGTGCGGCAGACATCCGTCGCGCGGGCACAGCGTGGCGCGAAAGGGCAGCCCGGCGGCAGCGACAGCAGCGACGGCGTGCTGCCCGGGATCTGGTTCAGCTTCTCGCCCGGCGCTGCCATGGCCGGCAGGCTGTCCAGCAGCCCCCGCGTGTAGGGATGCAGCGGCGCGCGCAGCACGGATGCGACCGGCCCGCTTTCCACGATACGCCCGGCATACATGACGAGCACGCGATCGGCGAGCGAGGAGACGGTGGCCAGGTCGTGGCTGATCCAGATCAGCGCCGTGCCCGATTGCCTCGCGAGCTGCTTCATCTCCGCCAGGATCTGCGCCTGGATCGAGACGTCGAGAGCCGTCGTCGGCTCGTCCGCGATGATGAGCTCCGGCCCGTGCAGAAGCGCGATCGCGATCGCGACGCGCTGGCGCATGCCGCCGGAAAATTCGTGGGGATAGGCGTCGAGCCTGGCCGCGGCGTCGGGGATGCCGACCCGGGTGAGCGTCCGCGCCGCCAGGTCGCGCGCCGCCTTCTCGCCTGCCTTGTCATGAGCCTGCACCGCGAGCGTCATCTGCGCGCCGATGGTCAGCACCGGGTTCAGCGTCGCCGCGGGGTCCTGGAAGACCATCGCGATCCGCTTGCCGCGCAGCGCGCGCATGCCGGCCTGCGGCAGCCCGACCAGCTCCTGCCCGGCGAAGCGGATCGAGCCGCCGGCGATCCGGCCAGGCGGATCCACGAGGCCGATGAGCGAGAAGCCCGTGACGGTCTTGCCGGAGCCGGATTCGCCGACGAGCCCCAGGATCTCGCCGCGTTCGAGCGAGAAGGACACGCCCTCCACCGCCTTCACCACGCCGGCGCGGGTGAAGAAATGCGTGCGGAGATCGGTGACCTCGAGCAGCGCTGCTCGCGCCCCTATTCCCCCTCCCCCGCTGTCGCGGGGGAGGGATGGAGAGGGGGCCGCGGCGTCAGCCGACTTCATCGCCGCAGCCTCGGGTTGAACTGGTCGCGCAACTGGTCACCGACCACATTAATCGCGACGATCAGCACGATCAGCGCGACGCCGGGATAGACGCTGATCCAGGTCCGCCCGCTCATCATGTACTGGAAGCCGTTGGCGATCAGCGTGCCGAGCGAAGGCTGCGTCGGCGGAAGCCCGAGCCCCAGGAAGGACAGCGTCGCCTCCAGCGCGATGGCGTTGGCGACCTGCACCGTGCCCACCACGATCAACGGCGGCAGGCAGTTCGGCAGGATGTGGCGGAACACGACGCTGCGGGCCGGCAGCGGCGTGGCGCGCGCCGCCTCGACATAGTCCTTCTGACGCTCGGTTGCGGCGGCGCCATACGCGGTGCGCGCGAAATAGGCGTATTGCGCGGTGACCAGCGCGATGATGAGCGGCACCTTCCCCTGCCCGAGCACCGCGACCAGGACCAGAGCCAGTAGGATCGCGGGGAAGGACAGCTGAAGGTCCACAACGCGCATGATGCCCTGCTCGATCCTGCCGCCGGCCTGCGCGGCCACGATGCCGAGCGTCGCGCCGATCGCCATCGCGACCACGCCGGCCGCGAGCCCCATCTGCAGCGAGATGCGCAGCCCGTAGAGGATGGCGGAGTAGAGGTCCCGCCCCTGCGAGTCCGTCCCGAGCCAGTGGACGTAGCCGCCCGACCCCACGAAGCCCGGCGGCCGCCGCGCATCCATCAGGTCGAGATTGGCGAGGTCATAGGGATCCTGCGGCGTGATCAGCGGCGCGCCGACGGCCATCGAGACCACCAGCACGACGACCGCGAGCGCGATCACCGCGAAGTAGTTCTCGCGGTACTCCCTCCAGAAGGCGGTCATGCGCTGCGACCACCCCTGCGAAGCCTCGGATCCAGCAGCGCGTAGGTCAGGTCCACCACCAGGTTGATCGTGACGAACAGGAAGGCCACGAGCACGAGGTAGCCCACCATCACCGGCCGATCGAGCGAGGTGATGGAATCGATGATGAGCTTCCCAACCCCTGGCCAGGAGAAGATCGTTTCCGTCACCACCGCGAAGGCGAGCGTGGAGCCGAATTCCAGCCCGAACACCGTCACCAACGGAATGGAGATCAGGCGCAGCACATGCCGGCGCAGGATGGTGAGCTCCGACAGCCCCGCCGCGCGGGCAAACTTCACGGTGTCGGACAGCATGATCTCCCGCGTGCCGGCGCGGCTCAGCCGGATCATCATCGCGAGCTTGAAGAGAGACAGGTTGATCGCCGGCAGAGCCAGATGCTGCAGCCCGTCCCAGGTCACGAACGACCAGTCCGCGCCGAGGAAGCGCACGGTCTCGCCCCGGTTGCCCGCCGGCAGCCAGCCCAGATTGACTGCGAAGGTCAGGATCAGGATCAGCCCGATCCAGAAGGTCGGCACCGAGAAACCCAGCACCGACCCCGCCATGATCGTCTTCGAGACCGGGCTGTCCGGCCGGTAGCCCGCATAAATGCCGAGCGGGATGCCCACGAAGGCCCCGATCAGCACCGAGCACAAGGCGAGTTCCAGCGTCGCGGGCAGGCGGCTCAGCACGAGGTCCAGCACCGGTATGTTCAGCACGAAGGACTTGCCGAGGTCGCCCTGCACCAGCCGGCCGAGGAACCGCAGATACTGCTGCCACAACGGCAGATCGAGGCCATAGGCGCGGATCACCGCCGCCCGGATGTCCTGCGTCGCGTCCGGCGAGATCAGCACGTCGATCGGGTTGCCGATGGCATACACGCCGACAAAGACCAGTGCCGACATCGCCAGCATGACGAGGGCGGCCTGGAGCAGGCGCTGGATGACGAAGCCGAGCATTCGCCCAACCCTTACCGGGGCATGGACAGAAGCCGCAAGCCATCCCTAGTGTGGAAGTCGGAAAGCTGACGGGAGAACGGACCCATGCGACGCAATCTGCTTGCCTTTGCCGCCGCGACTGCCGTCATGGCGGGCAGCGCGACCGCGCAGACCCTGACCATGGGCGTGCGCGCCGGGCCCGAAAGCATGGATCCGCATTTCACCGCCACCGGCACCCATGCCGAGGCGCTGATGCATGTCTTCGAGACGCTGACCCGGTCGGGCGACCAGCTGCAGATCGAGCCGGGCCTGGCGGAATCCTGGCGCGTCGTCGACGCCACGACGTGGGAATTCAAGCTGCGCCGCGGCGTCAAGTTCCACGACGGCAGCGAGATGACGGCGGAGGACGTCGTCGCCTCGATCCGGCGCATGCAGACGCTGTCGGGGCCGAACCCGACGCGCATCTATGTCCGCCGCATCACCGACGTCCGCGTGGTGGATCCCTACACCCTCCACATCATCACGGGCGGGCCCTCGCCCACGCTGCCGAACGACTTCATCCGCCTCTTCGTCGTCTCGGCCCGCGCGACCGCGGGGCTGACGCCGGAGAACTCGAACGAGGCCTTCAACGGCGGCCGCGTCACGATCGGCACCGGTCCCTACCGCTTCGACGCCTGGACCCCGCGCGAGGTGTTCAGCATGAACCGCTTCGACGAGTACTGGGGCGGCCGCCCGGCCTGGGCGCGCCATGTCCGGCGCGAGATCCCGAACGACGCCAACCGCGTAGCGCAGCTCCGCACCGGCCAGGTGGACATGATCGTCCGCGTCCCCGCCGCCGACATCGCGACGCTCGAACGCGACCGCAGCCTGCAGATCGTCAAGGCCGACACGGTCTATGTCTTCAACTTCCAGTTCGACTTCCGTGAGAACTCGCCGCAGCTGAGCGCCCGCGATGGCTCGCGCCTGGCGTCCAACCCCTATCGCGACCCCCGCGTGCGGGAGGCGATCGACCTCGCCATCGACCGCCGCGCGCTGGCCGAGGTTGCGATGGAGGGCATGGGCACGCCGCAGGGCCAGATGGTCACGCCCAACATCTTCGGCTTCAACCCGAACCTGCCGATCCCGACGCCCAACATCGCCCGCGCGCGGGAGCTGCTGGCCCAGGCCGGCTTCCCCAACGGCTTCCGCATGCCCGTGAACTTCACCAATGACCGCCTGCCCGGCGACCGCGGCGTCGGCACGGCGCTGGCGCAGATGCTGGCGCGCATCGGCATCGAGGTGCAGGCCGCCGGCCAGCCCGCGGCTGTCGTGTTCCCGCAGCGCACCCGCGGCGAGCTGTCCAACATGATGGCGGGCTGGGGCACGCTGACCGGCGAGGCGAGCTACACCTATTCCTCCAACTTCCACACCAACAACCCGCAGCTCCGCCTCGGCGCCTTCAACTGGCACGGCTACTCCAATCCCGAGATGGATCGCCTGATCCAGGCCTCGGAGTTCGAGCTGGATGACGCCAAGCGGCGCGAGATCCTGCAGCAGATCGGCGCACTGGCGGCGCGGGAGAGGATCGCGCTGCCGCTGGCCTCGGTGAACTCGGCCTGGGCGCTGCGCCGCGACCGCGCGACGATGTCGGGCGGGCGCGCGGACGAGGAGACCTATGCCTGGAACGTGACGCCCGTCGCGGGCCGGTGACGCGTCCCGATGACCGCAGCGGCGCAGCCGCGAAGGTCTGAATCGGGCCGCGCATGCGCATAGCGGACAGCAACTGGCGCGACGTCGAGGAGTACCTGCGCCATGACGACCGCTGCGTGCTGCCCTTCGGCAGCACGGAGCAGCATGCCGGCCTCTCGCTCTGCGTGGACGCGATCCTGGCGGAGCGGGTCTCGGTGGAGGCGGCGGAGCCGCTGGGCGTGCCGGTCTATCCCGCCATGCCCTTCGGCCTCGCGCCCTATTTCGCGGCCTTCCCGGGCAGCGTCAGCCTGCGCGTCGAGACGCTGCTGGCCGTCGCGCGCGACCTCATCGACAGCGTCGCGGCGTCGGGCTTCCGGCGTATCCTCATTGTCAACGGGCATGGCGGCAACGCGCCGGTCGGCGCGCTCGCGCTGCAGATGATGACGGAGCGGCCGGAGCTCTCGATCAAGTTCCACAACTGGTACAACGCGCCGCGGACATGGGCCGCGGCGATGGCGGCCGAACCCTCTGCCAGCCACGGCAACTGGTTCGAGAATTTTCCCTGGACGCGCCTGGCCCACGCGCCGGCGCCCGACGGGCGCAAGCCGCAGGTCAACACCGCGCTCATGAAGGCGTCGCCACCCCTGAAGGTGCGGGAGCTGCTGCAGGACGGTTCCTTCGGCGGGCCGGGGCAGCTGCCTGATGTGGTGACGCGGGCGATCTGGGACAGCGGCGTTGCCGAGACGCGAGAAGCATTGGAAGGTCCATGGCCGACCCGATAGTCATCTGGGGCGCCGGCGCGATCGGCGGGACGCTCGGCGCCTATTGGGCGCGCGCGGGTCACGACGTGCTGCTGGTGGACAACGTGAAGGAACACGTCGAGGCCTGCCGCACGACGGGCCTCAACATCTTCGGCCCCATAGAGGATTTCACGATCCGCATCCCCGCCGTGACGCCGGAGGAGCTGACCGGCACCTATTCCCGCATCGTGCTGGCGGTGAAGGCGCAGGCGACAAAGGTCGCGCTGCCGATGCTGGCGCCGCACCTCGCTCCCGACGGCTTCGTCTTCTCCGCCCAGAACGGGCTGAACGAGATCGAGATCGCGGAGGCCGTCGGTGCCGAGCGCACCATGGGCTGCTTCGTCAATTTCAGCGCGGACTGGCACGAGCCCGGCCGCATCCTGTTCGGCGGCCGCAGCGCGGTGGCCGTCGGCGAGATCGACGGCAGCATCCGCGACCGCACGCGGGAGATGCACGAGCTCTGCCGGATCTTCGAGCCCGAGGCGATCCTGACCGACGACATCTGGGGCTATCTCTGGGGCAAGATGTCCTATGGCGCGATGCTCTTCGCGACCGCGCTGAACCACGATTCCATGACCGCGAACTTCGCGGATCCCGCGCGCTTTCCCGCCTGGCTGGCGCTGGGGCGGGAGGTGGTGGCGGTGGCCCTCGCCCGTGGCGTCACGCCGCGCGGCTTCGGGCAATACGACCCCATGGCCTTCGCGCCTGGCCGCGACGTCGCGGAAGCGCACGCGGCGGTGGACTGGCTGCGCGACTTCAACGCGCCCAACGCCAAGACCCATTCCGGCATCTGGCGCGACCTCGCGGTGCGCAAGCGCAAGACCGAGGCCGGCGCGCAGCTTCTCATCGTGCCGAAATCCGCGGCGGAACTCGGCATCCCCACGCCGGCGCTGGACGCGGTCGGCCGCCTGATCGCCGACGTCGAGGACGGAAAGCGCGAGCAGTCCGCCGAGACCTTCGGCGAACTCATGAAGGCGATTTCTTGAGCGATCCCGTTCTCGCGACGCTGCTGGACGACCGCGCCGGCTTCGTCGCGCGCCTGGCCGAGCTCGTGGCCTGCCGCTCCGTCTCCACCGATCCCGCCTATGCAGAGGGGATGGCGGCCGCGCGCGCCTGGTGGCGAGGGCGGCTCGCCGCGCTCGGCTTCCGCGATGTCGAGGAGATCGGCGTAGGCGGCCATCCCGCCGTCACCGCGCGCTGGCACGGCGCTGGACATGACGCGCCGACGCTGCTGGTCTATGGCCATTACGACGTCCAGCCGCCCGACCCGATCGAGGCCTGGGCCTCGCCGCCCTTCGAACTGACCGCGCGCAACGGCCGGCTGCATGCGCGCGGCGTCTCCGACGACAAGGGCCCCTCGCTGCTCGCGCTCGAGGTGCTCGGCGCCTTCCTCGCCACCGAGGGCCGCCTGCCCGTCAACGTCACGGTCCTGCTGGAGGGCGAGGAGGAGATCGGCTCCCGCACCATGGCCGCGCTGCTGGACGCGCATCGCCACCGCTTCGCCGCAGACGCCGTGCTGTCCGCCGACGGCGCGCGCTGGCGCGCCGACCTGCCCACCATGACGATCGGCACGCGCGGCAACATGGCGCTGGAGATCACGCTGCGGACCGCGGCGAAGGACCTGCATTCCGGCAGGTATGGCGGCGTCGCGCCGAATGCGCTGCATGCCATGGTGCGGCTGCTGGCGACGCTGCATGACGAGGACGGCACGATCGTGGTGGACGGCTTCACCGACGGCGTGCCGCCGGCGACGCAGGGCGAGCGCGCCGCGCTGGCCGCGATTCCCTACGACGTTGCCGCACATGACGCCGCCATCGGCATCGCGCCGTCCGGGCGGAGCACAGCCGAGTTCCTGGAGCGCCTCTGGCTGAAGCCGACGCTCGACGTGAACGGGCTGTGGGGCGGCTACACCGGCGCCGGCGGCAAGACCGTCATCCCGGCGGAGGCGCATGCGAAGCTGTCCATGCGCCTGGTGCCGGGCCAGGTGCCGGCGAAGGTGGCGGACGCCCTGGCCGCGCATCTGCGCCGGCACTGCCCGAAGGGCGCGACGCTCACCATTGAGGCGACGCGGGACGGCACGGTGGCGACGCTGCTGGAAGGCGACCATCCCCTGCTGGTCGCGGCCGAGGATGCGCTGGAAGCGACGACGGGCATGAGGCCGCTCCGCGTACGGATGGGCGCGACCCTGCCGCTGACCGACATCGTGAGCCGCGTGCTCGGCATCGGCACGGTGATGTTCAGCTTCGCCACGGCCGACGAGGATTTCCACGCGCCGAACGAGAACTGGCGGGAATCCGCGATCGAGGAAGGCTTCGCGGCCTGGGTGGCGCTGCTGCGCGCGCTGGAAGGCAAGACGCGGGGGGATTTCGCAGGGTTTCGGAGGGGGTAGCGCCGTCTCAGAACGGCGCGTCGGCCTTCGCCGCCGGTATCCGCTCATCCTCGACACCCACCCGCGCGCGCACCACCGTCACGCTGCAGGCAGCCTCCGACGCGACCTCGGCCGAGACGCTGCCCAGCACGCGGCGCTTCAGTGACCGCGCCCGCGCGCCCAGCACGATGTGGTCCACGCCGTTCACCCGCGCATGCTCCAGGATCGCGCCTGCGGGGTCCACGGATTCCAGCACATGGAACGTCACGCGCCCCTCCGCCAGGCCGAGCGCGGACGCCCAGTGCTTCAGCTCGATCAGCCGCTGCAGATGCTTGTTGCGGCCTTCCTCGTCCAGCGTGGTGTCGAGCGCGATGCGGTTGGTGCGCAGCACGTTCAGGCAGGCCAGGCGCGCGCCGGGCAGCGTGGCCAGGATGCGCCCGACGGTCTCGCGCATCGCCTCGTGCAGCGCGGGATCGGCGGCCAGGTCCACCGCGACGGCGACAATCGGCGCGGCGGCCGCTGCCTCGGCGCAGGAGACGAGCCGGCGGAAGCGGGGCTGGTGGTCGGGATGGAAACGGCGCTGGATGGCCTTCGCCCAGCCATCCTGCCTTTCCTTCCGCGCCCGCGCCGTCAGCGGCACCTGGTCGGGATGGCGCAGGTCGAAGGCGAGTTGCGCGGCCGTGGGATGGCGGCGGTCGGGCTGCACTTCCAGGCAGCGCAGGATGATCTCCTGCAGCCAGTCCGGACAGTCGCGCCGCAGCGCCTTCGGCGGCTTCGGATCGCGCCAGATCCGGCGCTTCAGGCCGGACAGGCGCTGCGGGTCGCCGAAGGGCCGCTCGCCCGTCGTGAAGAAATACAGCATCGCACCCAGCGCAAACAGGTCGCTGCGCGGCTCGTCGCGGATGCCCATGATCTGCTCCGGCGCCATGTAGGGCGCGGTGCCGTAGGGCAGCCGGAACTCCTCCTCCATGAGGTCCGGCAGCTGCGCGTGGTGCGACAGGCCGAAATCAACCATGACCGCCTCGCTGGTCGGGCGCGTCAGGATGTTGGAGGGCTTCACGTCGAGATGCACCACATTCTGCCGGTGCAGCGCGTCCAGGGCATCGGCTATGCGCGCGCCGAGATCGGCGATGCGCTCGACGGCCAGCGGGAGCTCGTCGAGCAGCGGCAGCAGGCTCGTGCCCGGGATGCGCTCCATGGCGAGGTAGGGCCGGCCGTCGAAGCCGCCGGCGCCGGCGAAGCGCGGGACATGCGGGCCCGAGAGTCGCGGCAGGATCATCTGCTCCATCTCGAAGGAGACGATGGCCGCGGGATCCTCGCCTTCCGCCAGGCGCGGCGCCTTGACCAGGAGCGGGAAGTCGAAGCCGGGATGCGTCGCCGCGAACAGCACCGCCATGCCGCCGACATGCAGACGCTCGCCGATGCGGAAGCCGTCGATCTCCTCGCCTTCGGACAGCTGGTGCCCGGCCATGCTCAACGCCCCTGGAACAGGCGCGACGCCAGGCGTTCCGGCAGGCCGGCATTGCGGATCTTCTCCGCGGCCGCCGCGATGTCGTAGGGCACGCGCAGCGTCGTCAGCTCGCTGCTCGCGGTGTCGTAGATCGCATAGGCCGCCGCCGGCTCGCCATCGCGGGGCTGGCCGACGGCCCCTAGCACGGCGAGCCAGCGGCGCGGACGCATCAGAGGCACGGGGATCTCCGCCACCGGCCGGAAGCTCACCAGCTTCGCCGCGGCGGTCAGCCCGTACAGCGCCGGGACATGCACATGGCCGCAGAAGGTCACGCGGGAGTGCGTGGCGTCGATGCTGGCGCGCGCATCCTCGGCATCGGTGACGTAATGCCATTTCGCGGGCTCGAGGCCGCCGGCATGCACGTACAGGCGATCCTCCTCCTCCACCTCCAGCGGCAGGGCATCGAGGAAGGTCTTCGCCTCCGCGTCTAGTACCCCGCGCGTCCAGGCCGCGGCAGCGGCCGCATGCGCGGACATGCCGCCGCGCTCGGTCAGCGCGGCCTCGTCGTGGTTGCCCTTGATGACGACCGCCCCTGCCTGCGCGAGGTCCATCGCGCGCCGCGCCGTCCAGTTGGGATCGGCGCCATAGCCCACGATGTCGCCGAGGATCACCAGGCGCTGCGCACCGCGGCGTTCCGCATCCCCGAGGCAGGCCTCGAAGGCCTCGCGGTTGGCGTGGATATCGCTGAGGATGGCGAGTTTCATGCAGGACCCTCGCCGGGATAGGGCCCGAGGTCCCGGGCGAAGCGCCGCGCGCAGTCCAGGCCGAAGGGCGTGGGTGCGAGGGAGGGCGGGCGCTCGACCACCTCCGGCAGGCCCATCCGCCAGCCCGTCATGCGCTTGCCGTAGCAGAGGAACATCGCGACGCCCTGCATGGCGAAGGCGATCATTGGCGCGATGCGGCGGTACTCCGCCTCGGCGCCGGCCTCGTCGGCCGCGGCGAACAGGTCGAAGACGCGGGCCTGGACATCGGCGCATTCCGGCGCGGGGATCATGCCGGCGCAGCCCGCGCGCAGGCAGTCCGGCAGTTCGAGGCCGGCGCGGCCGTTGAAGACCGTCAGCGCGCCGCCCGTCGCCTCCACCAGGCGCTGCACGTCCACCGCGCTGTCCTCGGCCTTGATGAGGCGGACGTTGGCATGGTTGCGAGCCAGCGCCGCGACGCCGCCGGGCGAGAGGCCGACACCGATATAGGCCGCGGCGTTCTGGATGCCGAGCGGAATGGCGCTGCGGCGGCCCACGAGATCCGCGACGCGCCCGTACCACGCGACGTATTCCGCCTCGGGCAGGCCGCGCACGGGCGGCGGCTGCAGGATGATCCAGGATGCGCCGAGCGCTTCCGCGTCGATCACGAAGGCCGCGGCTTCCTCGGCCGTCGCCTCGGCGACGGTGACCGCGAGCGGCACGCGGCCCGCGATCTCCTCGGCAGACCAGCGGATGACGTCGCGCTTCTCCGTGGGGCTGAGCTTGTTGACCTCGGTCGCCAGGCCGAGGACGGCCAGGCCATGCGCGCCGCCCGCCAGGCAGCAGCGGACCTGCCTGCGCATCGCGGCCTCGTCCAGGCGTCCGTCGGCAGCGAAGAAGGCGTAGAGGATGGGATAGATGCCGCGGAAATCAGTGGTCATCGCGCGGTCTCCTGCAGGGCTGCGACGGCGGCGTCGGCCAGCGCGGCCGGGGTAGCCGCGACGTCGAGTTCGATCACGCTTTCCTCCGGCGCGGGTTCCTCGAGCGTCGCGTATTGGCTGGCCACCAGGCTCGCCGGCATGAAATGGCCCCGGCGTGCGGCCTGGCGCGACGCGACCAGCGCCATGTCGCCGCGCAGATGGACGAAGCGCAGCGCCGGGGCTGCCTTGCGCAGGCGGTCGCGATAGGCGCGCTTCAGCGCGGAACAGGTCACGACGGCCCCCTGCGCCGCCTGCGCCGCGAGATGCGCGCCGATGGCGTCGAGCCAGGGCCAGCGGTCGTCATCGGTCAGCGGCTGGCCGCTGGACATCTTCGCAATGTTGGCCGGCGGATGGAAATCGTCGGCGTCGCGGAAGGAAAGGCCGAGCCGTTCGGCGATGAGCGTTCCGACCGTGGACTTGCCCGCGCCGGTCACGCCCATGATGACAAGCAGCGGCTTCATGGTTGGACCGGCCGATTCACGGCTTCGCGCCGTTCGGCGCTCCGCCGATCGGACGGTCGGGCTCGAGATGTCCGCCGAACGCATTTCGCATCGCGGACAGGGAGCGATCCGCGAAGGGTCCGTCCTGGCGGGACCGGAAGCGTGCGTAGAGCGCGGCGGAGAGCACCGGCGCCGGCACCGCGCTTTCGATCGCGGCCTGCACGGCCCAACGCCCCTCGCCGGAATCGCCGACGCGGCCGGAGTAGGACGACAGCTCGCCATCGGCCGCGAGCGCCTGCGCCGTCAGGTCGAGCAGCCAGGACGCGACGACGGAGCCGCGGCGCCAGGCCTCGGTGATGTCGGGCACGTCCAGCGTCAGGCGATGCGCCTCGGGCAGGCGGTCGCTGTCGGCCTGCTGGAGGAGTTCCAGCCCCTCCGCCATCGCCTGCATCATCCCGTATTCGATGGCGTTGTGGACCATCTTTACGAAGTGGCCGGCGCCGTTCGGGCCGCAATGGACATAGCCCTGCGGCGGCCGCGGATCGGCGGCGGGATCGCGGCCGGGGGTGGGCGGCGCGGCGCCTTCTCCCGGCGCGAGCGCGGCGAAGACCGGGTCGAGCCGCGCGACGGGCGCGGCCGGTCCGCCGATCATCAGGCAGTAGCCGCGCGCCAGGCCCCAGACGCCGCCGGATGTCCCGATGTCGAGGAAGTCGATGCCCTTGTCGCGCAGCATGGCGGCGCGGCGGATCGCGTCCTTCCACATGCCGTTGCCGCCATCGATGGCGACGTCGCCGGGCGAGAGCAGCGTCGCGAGTTCGGCGATCGCGCCTTCGGTCGCGTCGCCCGCGGGCAGCATGACCCAGACCGCGCGCGGCGAGGCCAGGCGCTGGACGAGGTCGGCGAGGGATGTCGCGGGCTCCGCGCTCTCGGCAGCGAGCGCGGCGACGGCGGCGGGATCGCGGTCGAAGACCACCGCGGGGATGCCGGCCTTCGCCAGCCGCCGCACCAGGTTGCCGCCCATACGGCCGAGGCCGACCATGCCGAGGCGCATTGTTCCTCCCTCGCTCGTCTTCTCCCTCCCCCGCTGGCGGGGGAGGGCCGGGTTGGGGGTGCTTCGTTCAGCGCCGCCCTTATCCTCGCACCGCCACCCATCCCTCCCCCGCTTGCGGGGGAGGGCAATCGGCGGCGGGAGAGGTAGCGCCAAGCTTGCGGGGGCGGCGCCGTCAGGACAAGCCGCGGGTCAGCGCTTCCTGCGCAGCGCCATCAGCACCCGCTCCGGCGTCGCCGGCAAATCGAGGTCGGCCGTGCCGATCGCGTCCTTCAGCGCGTTCCACACGCTGGTCGCGAGCAGCAGCGGCGGCTCGCCCACCGCCTTGGAGCGGAAGATCGTGTCCACCCGTGCCGCCGATCCCTCCAGCAGCCGCACGTTCAGCACCGGCGGCACGTCGCGCGAGCCCGGGATCTTGTAGGTGCTCGGCCCCACCGTGCGCAGGCGGCCCTGCGCGTCCCACCAGAGTTCCTCGCAGGTCAGCCAGCCCACGCCCTGGACGAAGGCGCCCTCGATCTGGCCCTTGTCCACGGCGGGGTTGAGGCTGCGGCCGCAATCCTGCAGCAGGTCGGCGCGCAGGCACCGGTGCTCGCCGGTCAGCGTGTCCACGATCACCTCGGCGATCGCGGCGCCATAGGTGAAGTAGAAGAAGGGATGGCCGCGCATGGCGACGGGATCCCAGTGGATGTCGGGCGTGCGGTAGAAGCCGGTCGCGGACAGCGACACGCGCTCGGTGAAGCAGAGCTTCGCGAGCTCGCCGAAATCGAGCCAGCGGTTGGCCCCCGCGCGTTCCGCCCAGGCGCGGTTGTCCGCGAAGATCACGGCCTCCGGCGCGATGCCCCATTTCTGCGCGGCGACCTCCGCCATGCGACCGCGGATCGTCATCGCCGCGTTGTGCGCGGCCCAGCCGTTCAGGTCGGACCCGGTGGAGGCCGCGGTCGGCGCGGTGTTCGGCACCTCGGCCGTGGAGGTCGCCGTGATGGCGACGCGCTCGAGGTCCACGCCGAAGACGTCGCAGACGACCTGGGCGATCTTCACGAAGAGCCCCTGCCCCATCTCGGTGCCGCCATGGTTCAGGCGGATCGAGCCGTCGAAATAGACATGCAGCAGCGCGCCGGCCTGGTTGAGATGGCGCAGGCCGAAGGAGATGCCGAAGGCCAGCACCATGCTGCCAAGACCACGCCGCAGGGTGGGATGCGAGGCGTTGAAGGCGTCGATCGCGGCGCGGCGGCGGTCCCAGTCGGAGCCGCTCTTCGCCTCGGCCCATGTGCGTTCGAGCAGGTCGCCCTCGACACGCTGGCCATAGGGAAGCTCGTCCGGATTGCCGCCGACGCCGAGGAAGTTGCGCGCCCGCACGTCCTCCGGTGACTTGCCCAGCGCGGCGGCGACGCGGTGGACCACATCCTCCATCAGCAGCGCGCCCTGCGGCCCGCCGAAGCCGCGGAAGGCGGTGTTGGAGACCGTGTTGGTCTTCACGGCCTGGCAGGTGATGGCGAGGTCCGGGACGTCGCAGCAGTTGACGGCATGCGTCACCGCGCGAAAGACCACGCCGCCCGACATGTCGAGGCTCCAGCCGCCATCGGCGGCCATGAGCGCGTCCAGCCCCAGGATGCGGCCGGTCTCGTCGAACCCCGCGGTCCAGCGATAGAGGAACGGGTGCCGCTTGCCCGTCGCCGTCATGTCCACGCGGCGTGGCAGGCGGAGCTTCACGGGGCGACCGATCACGCGCGCGGCGATGGCGGCGGCGGCGCCGACCCAGCTCGCATTGCTCTCCTTGCCGCCGAAGCCGCCGCCCATGCGCCGGCAGGTCACGGTGACGCGGTTGTAGTCGCAGCCCAGCACGCGGGAGACGATGTGCTGCACCTCCGACGGGTGCTGCGTCGAGGAGACGACCTGCATCTCCCCGTCCTCGCCGGGCGTGGCGAGGGCGACCTGGCCTTCGAGGTAGAAATGCTCCTGCCCGCCGGCCCGCAGCTCCGCCGAGAGCCGGCGCGGCGCGGCGGCGATGGCGGCCGCGGGATCGCCGCGGCGGATCGTCTGCGGCGGCACGACGTCCTGGCCAAGCTCCAGCGCGCGCTCGATGGACAGCACGGGCTCGAGCGGCGCGATCGCGGCCTTGACGGCCTGCGCCGCGCGCAGCGCCTGGTCGCGCGTGTCGGCGACGACAATCGCCAGCGGCATGCCCGCGAATTCGACGATCGGGTCGGCAAACAGCGGCTCTTCCTTGCCGGCGGGACCGATGTCGTTCTTCCCCGGGATCTCGCGCGGTCCGATCACCGCGATGACGCCCGGCATGGCGCGCGCAGCCGCGATGTCGAGCGCGGTCAGCGTGCCATGCGGCAGATCGGACAGGACCAGCGCCGCGTGCAGCATCCCCGGCACTTCCGGGATATCGTCGGCGTAGCGCGCCTCGCCCGTGGTGTGCTTCAGCGCGCTGTCGTGCCGCAGCGCGGCGCCGGCGCCCTTGCGGGGGAGCGTGCCGTCCATCACACCGCCTCCGCGAAGCTCGTGACCTCATGCGCGATGTCGGGCCGCGTCGCGCGCAGATGCAGGCGCTTCAGCAGGCCCTGCGCGACGGCCAGGCGATAGGCCGCAGATCCGCGCCAATCCGACAGCGGCGCGATGTCCTGCGCCACCGCCTCGGCCGCCGCCGAGACGGACGCCGCGTCGAAGCGCCTGCCGAGCAGCGCGGCCTCGGCTTGCGCGGCGCGCACCACCGTCGCGCCGACGCCGCCGAACGCGAGGCGCGCCTCGGCGACAACTCCAGCTTCCTCCCGCACCAGCAGCGCCGCGCCGACCGTCGCGATGTCCTGGTCGTGGCGCTTGCTGATCTTCTCGCAGGCGAGATGCGCGCCGGCCCGCGGCCGCGGCAGGAAGACCGAGACGATCACCTCGTCCGGATCGAGCGCGTTCTTCCGGTAGCCCGTCAGGAACCGCTCCACCGGCAGTTCGCGCGTCCCCCGCACCGACGCCACGCGCACCGCCGCGCCGAGCGCCACCAGCGGCGGCAGCGCATCCCCGATCGGCGACGCCGTGCCGAGATTGCCACCCAGCGTCCCGAGCCCGCGGATCTGCCGCGATCCCAGCCGCGCCAGCAGCGCCGCGAAGGGCGCGAAGCCCTCCTCCTGCCGGCAGAGATCCAGCAGCACGCCATACGAAACCGCGGCCCCGATGCCCAGGCCGTCGGTGCGACGCTCGACGGCGTGCAGCTCCGGCACGTTCAGCAGGCAGATCACCTCCGGCGGCACCTCGCGATGATCCGACACGCGCAGGCCGAGATCGGTGCCGCCGGCCAGCAGCCAGGCCCCGGGCTTCTCGGCGCGCAGCGCGAGCAGGTCCGGCAGCCGCGTCGGCAGATGGAAGACCTGGCCCGGCGCCTCGAAGGTGGCGGGCGCCATCGGCGCTGGCGGCAGCAAGGCGGTGGGCGCCTCGTGCTCCAGCTTCTCGAAGACCTCGACGATCGGGCGGTAGCCCGTGCAGCGGCAGAGATTGCCCGCGAGCGCCTCATGCACCTCGCCGCCCTGGCGGGCATGCGCCCAGGCCGACATCACGATGCCCGGCGTGCAGAAGCCGCATTGCGTGCCGTCGCTCTCGGCCATCGCAACCTGGATCGGGTGCGGCGCGCCGTCCGGCCCGCGCAGGCCTTCGACCGTGCGGACCGCGCGGCCATGCATCTGGCCCAGCATGGCGAGGCAGGCATTGATCGGCGTGCGGCGCGCGCCGTCCTCCAGCACCACGGTGCAGGCGCCGCAATCGCCCTCGGCGCAGCCTTCCTTGGTGCCGGTCAGCCCCTGGGCGCGCAGCCAGTCCAGCAGCGACGTGGTGGGGGAGGCGCCCGGCGGCAGCGCCACCGGACGCCCGTTCAGGGTGAAGCAGATCCCGCTCATGCCCTGGAGTTAAGCAAAGCCCGCGCCGCGGTTCGACCCCAACCGCGGCGCGAACCCCTCAGGCGAACACGAAATCGCTGCCGGGCAGTGTCGTGGTCACGCCCTGCAGGAAGACCTCCTGGCCCGTGGCGATGGTCAGCGCCAGGCCGTCGACGCCGTCACGCGTCGCGACGGCCTGCGTGACCTCCTTGATACCCTCGAAGCGCAGGATGTCGGTGCCGTGCTGGAAGTCGGTGATCACGTCCTTGCCTTCACCGCGGCCGAAGACGAAGCGGTCGGTGCCGTCGCCGCCCGTCAGCGTGTCCGGGCCAGCGCCGCCGCGCAGCCAGTCGTTGCCGGCGCCGCCCAGCAGCAGGTCCGCCCCCTTCCCGCCGCGCAGCCAGTCATTGCCCTCGCCGCCGACCAGCGTGTCGCGGCCGACCTCGCCCATCAGGGAATCGGCGCCGGCCCCACCGATCAGGCAGTCCGCGCCGTCCCCGCCCGCCAGCGTGTCGCGGCCCAGGACACCGATGATCGTGTCGTTATTCGTCCCGCCGGACAGGCTGTCGGAGGCCGCGGTGCCGATCAGGCTCAGTCCGGATGGCACGACGGGCGGCGGCGAGATTACCCCGGGGTCGGCGACCGGCGGCGGGACAGGCTCCGTGCCCGCCGGCGGGGTCGTGCCGGAGGCGGCCGGCGGGGTCGTGCCGGAGGTCTCGAGCGGCGCGCCCGTGGTGCCGATCCTCAGTCCATCGGCCTGCACCCAGATCGGCATGCCCTGGTCGTCATAGACGGCGTTGCCGCGCCCCGTGCCGTCGGCGCCGGCAAGGCGGCCATAGCCATGCGCGTAGAACAGCGTGCCGTCCGCCGAGACCGGCGCATCGAAGGTCACGACCAGCGTGTCGGCGTCCACCACCGCCGTGGCGGTGGCGTGGATCTCCTGCCCGCCCTGCGCCACCGTCCAGCCCACGCCATGCGCGGCGTCAGCGTCCAGCGCCTGGAAGCCATGCGCCTGGTCATGCGCGACATCCACCTGGACCTGGTTCGGCCCGACCAGCGCGGCACGCACGACCTGCGGCCCGAGGTCGTCGATGTTCCCGCCTGCGGCCGCGACCGGCGAGCCGGGCCTGGCGTAGGACGCGAAGCTCTCGGCGATCGCGCGGGCCGCGCGCATCAGCGTCTGCATCCCGTCCTCGGCGTCCATGTGCGATCCGCCGTAGTCGCGGGTCTGCCAGTTGCCGTCGAGGTCGTCGTAGTCGATGTCGGTGTCCTGCGCCCGCGCGGCGATGCCGCCGTTGAAGGACGCGTCCCGCGCGAGTTGCTCCATGCCGAGGCGGATGGCGTCGTGCCCCTGCTCCGTCCCCCAATACGGCATGGCGGAGACGAAGAGATAGGGCGTGGTGGAGGCATCCTGGCCCAGCGCCGCGCGCACCGCCTGCGCGTCGTGGCGCACCGCCGACATCCATTCCTCGGCCGTCAGGTCGCCGCGCTTGCTGTCGTTCTCGCTGTGGAACCAGAGCGTCGCAGTCGGGTCGTCCCTCTGGTCGGCCGGCAGGCCGCCGACCTTGGCCAGCAGCGAGTTCTCGTCGAAGGCATTGGTCCAGCCCTGGCGCCAATCGCCGTTGCGCGCGGTCAGCCAGTCGCCGATCAGCGCGCTGCCGCCGAAGGCGGTGGAGGCGTTCTGGTCGAAGCGGTCATAGACCAGGCTCACCGTGTCATGCGTGCCGTCGAAGCCTAGTAGCCGGGCGACCTCGGCCTGCAGGGCGCCGGATCCGGCCCAGCCATTGGCCTCCATCGCCAGGATCGCATTGGACTGGCCGCGCACAAGGACGTTCAGGTTCATCAGGGGCTCCCTGGCCGTGGACAGGGACGCCGCCGGTGGGCCGCGGCGCCGCCGGTCTTCCCGCCAAAGGCGGAAAAAGGCCGGCGCGCTCACGTCTACGTGTATACGATATTCACGTCAATGTGATTTTTCATCCTGAGGTTGATCTTCCCCCAGGAGATCTTTAGCCAGAACGGCGAGCCCGTGCAGCGGCACATGCAGCCAGGTCGGCCGGTTCGCGGCCTCATAGGCCAGCTCGTAGGCAGCCTTCTCGACGAGGAAGAGGCGCAGCGCGGCCTCGGCGCCCGGCGGCACCTCGTCCCATTCCGCGCGATAGGCAGCGAGGAAGGCGGCGCCCGCGGCCTCGCGCCAGCGGGCGATCAGCTCCGTCCGGCGCCCCGTCGGCGCAGCGGTGGCGGTGCCGCTCTCCTCCGTCACGGCGGCAACCGCAGCGGCGTAGTCCAGGCTGCGCAGCAGTCCCGCGACGTCGCGCCAGCCGCTCGACTTGGCGCGCCGCGCCTCCAGCGCCCGCGCGGGCTCGCCCTCGAAATCCAGGATCACAGCGTCGCCGGGTGCGACCAGCACCTGGCCGAGGTGGAAGTCGCCATGGATGCGGGTCGCGGGCAGGCCCGCGGCCGCCGGCGCGATCGCGCGAAGCGCCGCGCGAAGGGGCTCGCGCCGCGCGCGCAGCCAGGCCGCCACCGGCTCGTCCTGCCCGGTCGCCAGGCCGGTTCGCCCCAGCAGGTCGAGCGCGGCGTCGAGCTCGCGGATCGCGGCCTCGGCCCAGGCCTCCGGGTCGCCCGGCTCCGGCGCGAAGGCGGGGTCGTCGCTCGGCCGCGCGAGGACCAGGTGAAGCTGCGCCAGCCGCCGCCCGATCGCCTCAGCCAGCGGCAGGTAGCCGCCGAGCGGGTCGTCGGGCTCCGCCTCGGTCAGCGCGGCCTCGTCCACGGTGCGGGCGAGCCAGTCCAGCGTCCAGGCCCAGGCGTCGCCCTGGTTGCGGGCGAAGCCATGCAGCAGCATCAGCGTATGCGGGGTGCCGTCGGGCGCTTCCCTGACCACCTCGCCCAGCAGGGGCGGCGCGCCGGCATAGCCCTGCGCCGTCAGGTGGCGCGCCATCTCGGCCTCGGGGTGCAGGCCGGGATGGATGCGGCGCAGCACCTTCAGCACCGCGGAGTCCCCGATGACCACGGAGCTGTTCGACTGCTCGGCGCCGAGGCGGCGGATCTCCGGCACGTCGGGGATCTCGAGGGCGGCCAGCGCCGGCGTGGCGCGGAAGCGGATGACGCCCTGGTCGGTCGCGACCTCCGTCCCCGCGCGGCAGGCCGCGAGCACCGCGCGCGGGAAGGCCTCGGTCGCCGCGGCGTCGGTCAGCAGGCCGACCCGCGCGCCCTGGCGCAGCCGCGCGAGGGCAAGCTGGCCGGCGGGGCGCGCGGCCTCCTCCTCCCCGATGCGGGCGAGCGGCAGCGCCCAGCGTGCGTCGGCGGCCTCGACCTCCGCCAGGACGAGCAGCTCGCCCGCCGGCGCCGGCATCGGCACGGCGAGCGCCAGCCGCGCGCCCTTCGCGCCGCGCTGCTTCGCCGCGAACCAGCGGCGCAGCGGCAGCCAGGCCGGCAGCACGTCCTGATCCAGTATGTGGCGGGCCTCGGCGATGAGCCGCTCCGCGCCGGGGCGGACCACGAGGGTGCGGAGCTCCGGCAGCGGCTCCGGCGCCGGGACGTGCCAGGGCGGGAGCGCGGCGCCCTGCGCCAGCATGAACCAGTGGAAGGCATGCGGCGGCAGGGTCAGCACATAGGGCAGCGGCCCGATCGGCGGAAAGGGCGTGCCGCCCAGCATCTCCACCGGCACATGGCCCGCATGCTCCGACAGGTCGAGCTCCACGGCCTGCGCCGCGCGAGAGAGGTTGAAGATGCAGAGCACGACATCCCCCTCGTGCTCCCGCAGATAGGCCAGCACCTTGCGGTTGCCGGGGTAGAGCAGCCGCATCCCGCCGCGCCCGAAGGCCCGCGTGCGCTTGCGCACGGCCAGCATCCGCCGCGTCCAGTTCAGCAGGCTCGACGGGTCGCGGATCTGGCTTTCCACGTTGACGGCCTGGAAGCCGTAGAGCGGGTCCTGGATCGGCGGCAGCACCAGCGCGGCGGGGTCGGCGCGGCTGAAGCCGCCGTTGCGGTCGGGCGACCACTGCATCGGCGTGCGCACCCCGTCGCGGTCGCGGAGATACACGTTGTCGCCCATGCCGATCTCGTCGCCGTAGTAGATGACGGGCGTGCCGGGCATGGACAGCAGCAGCCCGTTCATCAGCTCGATCCGGCGCCGGTCGCGCTCCATCAGCGGCGCGAGGCGCCGGCGTATGCCGAGGTTGATGCGCGCGCGCTTCTCCGCGGCGTAGACGGACCAGAGCGCGTCGCGCTCGGCATCCGTGACCATCTCGAGCGTGAGCTCGTCGTGGTTGCGCAGGAACACCGCCCATTGGCAGCCGTCCGGAATGTCGGGCGTCTGGCGCAGGATGTCGGTGACGGGGAAGCGGTCCTCCTGCGCGACCGCCATGTACATCCGCGGCATGAGCGGGAAGTGGAAGCACATGTGGCACTCGTCGCCGCCGCCGAAATACTGCTGCACGTCCTCGGGCCACATGTTGGCTTCGGCCAGCAGCAGGCGGTTGGGGTATTTCGCGTCGAGCTCCGCGCGGATCCGCCGCAGGATCGCATGCGTCTCCGGCAGGTTCTCGTTGCTGGTGCCCTCGCGCTCCACGAGGTAGGGGACGGCGTCGAGGCGCAGCCCGTCCACGCCGAGGTTCAGCCAGAAGCGCATCACCCGCAGCACCGCGGCCAGCACGCGCGGGTTGTCGAAGTTGAGGTCGGGCTGGTGGCTGTAGAAGCGGTGCCAGTAATAGGCCTTGGCGACGGGATCCCAGCTCCAGTTCGAGGGCTCGGTATCGCAGAAGATCACCCGCGTGCCGGCATAGCGCTTGTCGTCGTCGGACCAGACATACCAGGCGCGCTCCTTCGATCCGGGCGGCGCCTGGCGGGCGCGCTGGAACCAGGGGTGGTCGGCGCTGGTGTGGTTGACGACGAGCTCCGTGATCACCTTCAGCCCGCGCTCATGCGCGGCGTCGATGAAGCGGCGCAGGTCGGACATGCTGCCGTAGTCCGGATGGACGCCGGTGTAGTCGCTGATGTCGTAGCCGTCGTCCTTCAGCGGCGAGGGGTAGAAAGGCAGCAGCCAGATCGCGTCCACGCCGAGGCCGGCGACATGGTCGAGCCGCGCCATCAGCCCCGCGAAGTCGCCGATCCCGTCGTCGTTGGCGTCCATGAAGGACTTGGGATGGAGCTGGTAGATGACGGCGTCGCGCCACCACAGGGGCTCCCGCCCCGCTTCCTTCCGCCGCCGCTTTGCCATGCCCTGCCCCGGTCCCGAGCCCCGTCCTGCGGGGAACGCCTCCGGAGAAGGCCCCGGAGAAGGCAGGGTGAACGCGCCGCCGCGCCGACCGTTCCGGGACCGCCCGGCTTGACCCTGCCCCGGCCACCCCGCAGCCTCGGCCCGAGGACTCCACCGGACCGACGATGACCGCCTTCCAGCCACGCCGACCGCTGCGCGCGCTGTTCGTGCACCAGAATTTCCCCGGCCAGTACGCCCACCTCGCCCCCATCCTGGCGGAGCGCGCGGGGGTGCAGGTCTGGGGCATGGGCGAGAAGCCGGGCTACAGCGCGCCGGGCGTGCGCTACATCCATTACGGCACGCCCAAGGGGGCCGGCGACCAGACGCACCGCTACATCCGCTCGCTCGAGGCGGCGGTGCGGCGTGGCCAGGTGATCGCCAACCGGCTCGTGCAGATGCGCGACGAGGAAGGCTTCCGCCCCGATGTCATCGTCTGCCACCCCGGCTGGGGCGACGGGCTTTTCCTGAAGGACGTCTTCCCGCAGGCGAAGACGCTCTATTACTGGGAGTTCTATTACAACGCCTTCGGCCAGGACCTCGGCTTCGACACCACCCAGCAGGTCACGCTGGACGACGCGGCGCGGGTGCGCGCGCTAAATGCGACGCAGTTGATCTCGCTGCAATCCGCGGATTGGGGCGTCAGCCCGACGCGCTGGCAATGGAGCCGCTACCCCGGCTGGGCCCGCCGGCGCATCACCATCCTGCACGAAGGCGTGGACACCCAGCGCTGCGCGCCGCGGGACGGCGCGGTGTTCCGCACGCCGGAGGGCCGCGAGTTCCGCCGGGGCGATCCCGTGATCTCCTATGTCGGGCGCAACCTCGAGCCCTATCGCGGCTTCCCGTCCTTCATGAAGGCGCTCGCCATCATGCAGAAGGAACGGCGCGACCTGCAGGCGATCGTGGTCGGCGGGGACGAGGTGTCCTATGGCCGCAAGCCCGAGGGCGCCGCGACCTGGCGC
This sequence comes from Falsiroseomonas sp. HW251, assembly GCF_050563545.1. Lineage (NCBI taxonomy): Bacteria > Pseudomonadati > Pseudomonadota > Alphaproteobacteria > Acetobacterales > Roseomonadaceae > Falsiroseomonas > Falsiroseomonas sp. HW251. Next base: position 20,823 of record NZ_JBNXUM010000020.1, on the reverse strand, counting down.
GAGAAGGTGCTGGGCGAGCTCGAGGGCCAGCTCGACCTGTCGCGCATCCACTTCACCGGCCGCGTCGGGCATGACGACCTGCATCACCTCTTCCGCGTGACGCGGGCGCATGTTTACCTCACCTATCCCTTCGTCCTGTCCTGGTCGATGCTGGAGAGCATGGCCTGCGGCGCCGTGGTGGTGGGATCGGCCACGCCGCCTGTGCAGGAGGTGATCGAGGACGGCGTGAACGGGCTGCTCGTTCCCTTCTTCGCTCCCGAGGCGATCGCGGCTTCCGTGCTGAAGGTCTTCGACGACCCGAAGGGCCATGCGCATCTCGCCGAGGCCGGACGGCGCAGCGTGGTCGAGCGCTACGACCTCCGCACGGTCTGCCTGCCGCGCCAGCTCGAGCTCGTGGAGCGCCTGGCCGCGGGGCTGGAGCCCGTGGCGGAGACCGCGCCATGACCGGGCGCCCGGCGGAGCAGCGGATCGCCATCGTGGGCGCGGGTCCGGTCGGGCTGGTGCTGGCGCTCCGCCTGGCGACGCTGGGAATCCCGAGCATCCTGCTGGAGGCCGAGCCCGACATCTCGGAGGAGCTGCGCGCCTCCACCTTCCACCCCCCGACGCTCGACATGCTGGACCGGCTCGGCGTCGCGGCGGCGCTGATCGCGCAGGGGCTGGTGACACCGACCTGGCAGGTCCGGCGGCACGAGGACGGGGCGCGCGCGGTCTTCGACCTCTCGGTCCTGCGCGACGACACCGCGCATCCCTACCGGCTGCAGGCGGAGCAGTGGAGGCTCTCGCGCCTGCTGCTGGCGCGGCTGCGCGCGGACCATGCCGGCACGGTGGAACTCCGCTTCGGTGCCCGCGTGGAGGAGGTCGCGCAGGACGAAGACGGCGTCACGCTGTCGGGCAAGGGCTTAGACCCGCTGCGCGTGCCCTACGCCGTCGGCTGCGACGGCGCGCGCAGCGCGGTGCGGCGCTCGATGGGGATCGACTTCCCCGGCGACACCTACCCCGAGACGACGATCCTCGCGACCACGCCCTTCGACTTCGACCAGGCCTTCGACGGGCTGTCCAACGTCAACTACGTCTGGACGCAGCACCCGGCCTTCAGCGGCACCTTCAGCCTGCTGCGCGTGCCGGGGAAATGGCGCGCCAGCCTCTATCCCGCGCCGGGCGAGAGCGTTGAGGACGCGCTGCGCCCTGAGGCGATCGAGCGCAAGCTGCAGGCGATCCATCCCAAGGCCACGCCCTATGACGTGCCGGACCTCCGCCCCTACCGCATCCACCAGCGCATCGTGGAGACCTATCGCCGCGGCCGCCTGCTGCTGGCCGGCGACGCCGCGCATCTCAACAGCCCCTCCGGCGGGATGGGCATGAACGGCGGCATCCATGACGCGATGGAACTGGCCGCGACGCTCGCGCCGGTCTGGCGCGGCGAGGCCGGGGACGGACTGCTCGACCGCTACACGCGCCGCCGGCGCCCGGTGGCGGAGCGCGAGATCATCGCCCAGGCCGACCGCAACCGCGCCCGCATGCGGGAGACCGACCCGGAACGGCGCGCTGCGATGCTGGCCGACCTCCAGCGCATCGCGGGCGACCCCGCACTGGCGAGGGAGCAGCTGCTGAGATCGTCCATGATCAGCGGGCTGCGGGCCGCGGCAAAGGTCGAATGAGGCCCCTTCATAGCGCCGTCATAAAACTGTAAAAGGTGCGCAACGCGGCCCCGATAGCAGTCCGCGATCATCGCTTCATGGGAGAGGAAAGCCTGATGTTCCGCCGTAACCTGATGACGGGCGCCGCCGCGCTCGGCCTTGGCGCCCTGGCCCGCCCCGCCCTCGCGCAGGCGCCCGCCGAGATCCAGTTCTGGCACGGGCTCAGCCAGCCGCTCGGCGGCCTGCTCGAGCAGCTCGTTGCCGGCTTCAACGCGAGCCAGAGCCGCGCGAAGATCGTGCCGGTCTTCCGGGGTTCCTACCCCGAGACGCTGGTCGCCGCGATCGCCGCCTTCCGCGCGGGCCAGGCGCCGGGCCTGGTGCAGATGTTCGAAGCCGGCACCGGCACCATGATCAATGCCGGCCGTGCCATCATCCCCGTGCACGAGCTGCTGTCCCGTACCGGCATTGCCGTCAACTTCGAGGACTTCCTGCCCGGCGTGCGCGGCTATTTCGCGGCGGCCGACGGCAAGCAGATGTCGATGCCGTTCAACTCCTCCACCACCATCGTCTACTACAGCAAGGACGCCTTCCGGCAGGCGGGCCTCAACCCCGACCAGTTCCCCGCGACCTGGCAGGGCGTGGAAGAGGCGCTGAAGAAGATGAAGGCCGCCGGCGTCGCGGTGCCGCTGTCCACGGCCTGGCCGACCTGGGTGCATGTCGAGAACTTCAGCGCGATCCACGACACCCCTCTGGCGACGCTCGGCAACGGCTTCGGCGGCATGAACACCGAGCTCAGCATCAACAACCCGCTGATGCAGCGCCACTGGGGCAACCTGATCAACTGGTCGAAGGACGGACTGTTCCGCTACGGCGGCCGCAACAGCGACGGCGAGCCGCTCTTCCCCTCGGGCGGCTGCGCAATCATGACGACCTCCTCGGGCTTCCGCGCGCGCGTCCAGCGCGAGGCGCAGTTCCGCTGGGGCGTGGCGATGCTGCCCTACTACGAGGGCGTGCGGAACGCGCCGGCCAATTCCATCATCGGCGGCGCGAGCCTCTGGGTGATGAACGGCGGCCCGAACGCCCCGCGCAGCGAGGCCGAGCAGCGCGGCATCGCCGAGTTCTTCGCCTACACCGCCAAGCCCGACATCGCGGGCAAGTGGCACATGGACACGGGCTACCTGCCGATCACGCGGTCCGGCTTCGACTACGCGAAGTCCACCGGCTTCTACGCCAAGCCCGAGAATGCCGGCGCCGACGTGCCGATCGAGCAGATGCTGCGCGGCCCGACGACGGAGAACACCCGCGGCATCCGCCTCGGCGGCTTCGTCCAGATCCGCGACATCATGTCGGAGGAGATGGAGAAGGCCTTCCAGGGCCAGCAGAACGCCGAGCAGGCGCTGGCGGCGAGCGTCACGCGCTCCAACCAGGTCCTGCGCAACTTCGAGCGCGCGAACCGCGCGGGCTGAGCGGCCCGCGCCACCTCTCCCGCCCATGAGGCTCCCTCCCCCGCAAGCGGGGGAGGGATGGGGTGGGGGTGCTTCGTCAGGCGAGTCACTCATCCTCGCACCCCCACCCTCCCCCTCGAGAGGGAAACGCACTGCGGCGGAGGCGGCACCCTTGCGGAAAAAGGTGATCTTCAAGGGAGTGGCGCTGCCCTACCTCCTGCTGCTCCCGCAGCTCATCATCACCGGCATCTTCTTCTTCTGGCCCGCGGGCCAGGCGATATACGGCTCCTTCCTGCGCGAGGACGCCTTCGGCCTGTCGCGCGACTTCGTCGGCTTCGAGAACTTCGCGGAGATCCTGGCCGACCCGAACTACATCGGCGTGATCTGGAACACGGCGGTCTTCTCGACCTCGGTCGCGGTGCTCGCGCTCGGCGTGGCGATCTTCCTCGCGGTGCAGGCGGACAAGGCGATCCGCGGGGCCGATGTCTACAAGACCATGCTGATCTGGCCGTACGCCGTCGCGCCCGCCGTCGCTGCCGTGCTGTGGCTCTTCATGTTCCACCCGCATATCGGTCTGTTCGGCCGGCTGCTGAACCAGATGGGGTTCGACTGGAACTACCAGCTCAACGGCAACCAGGCGATGCTGCTGGTGATCATCGCGGCGGCCTGGAAGCAGGTCTCCTACAACTTCATCTTCTTCCTCGCGGGGCTGCAATCCATCCCACGCAGCGTGCTGGAAGCCGCGGCGATCGACGGCGCGCGGCCGATGCGGCGCTTCTGGACGGTGATCTTCCCGCTGCTTGCGCCGACCTCCTTCTTCCTGCTGGTGGTGAACCTGGTCTATGCCTTCTTCGAGACCTTCGGCACGATACATGCCCTGACCCGCGGCGGGCCCGGCCAGGCGACGACGACGCTGATCTACCGCGTCTATGTGGACGGCGTGCAGAACCTGAACTTCGGCTCCTCCGCCGCGCAGAGCGTGATCCTGATGGCGATCGTGGTGGCGCTGACCGCGGTGCAGTTCCGGTTCATCGAGCGGAAGGTGCATTACTGATGTGCCCTCAGACGCCGGGCGGCCGCTCCGCGGCCTTGGCTTTCGCGCAGACGGCGGTCGTACTGGGCACGGCTGTCGGTTTGTGCGCGGCGCGCGTTCGCGCGCTCGGCCTGCCTGAAGTGCGGCAGTCCGCCAGCGCCCATTCTCTAGGAATCGCGCCATGCTGATGCGCGACCACACCGCCGAGGACATCGCCCTCGCCCGCGCCACGGCGCGGCGGCACGCGAGGAGCCGCTGGATCGCGCATGCGATCCTCGCGACCGGCGTGCTCGTCTTCGCCTTCCCGATCTGGATCACCCTCGTGGGCTCCACCCACGACGTCAGCACCATCGGCCGCGGCGACGTCCCGCTCTGGTTCGGGTCCCAGGCCATCGCGAACTACGTCTCGGCCTGGACCACCGGCGGCAACGCGGTGCGCACCACGGGCGGCGTGCCGGCCTGGCTGATGCTGTGGAACAGCCTGTCCATGGCGGTGCTGATCGCGGTGGGCAAGATCGCGATCTCGCTGCTGTCGGCCTATGCCGTCGTCTTCTTCTCCTTCCCCGGGCGCATGGTCGCGTTCTGGCTGATCTTCATCACGCTGATGCTGCCCGTGGAGGTCCGCATCGTGCCGACCTACCAGGTCATCATCGACATGAACCTGTCGAACAGCATGACGGGGCTGGTCGTGCCGCTCATCGCCTCGGCCACCGCGACGCTCCTGTTCCGGCAGTTCTTCCTCACCATCCCCGACGAATACGTCGAGGCCGCGAAGATCGACGGCGCCGGGCCGATGCGCTTCTTCAAGGACGTCGTCCTGCCGCTGTCGGTCACGAACATCGCGGCGCTCTTCGTCATCCTCTTCATCTATGGCTGGAACCAGTATCTCTGGCCGCTGCTGATCGTCACGGACAAGAGCCTGGAGACGGTCGTCGTCGGCATGACCAAGATGATCGGCAACGGCGACGCGCAGAACGAGTGGAACGTCATCATGGCGACCGCGGTGCTCGCGCTGCTGCCCCCCGTGGGCGTGGTGATCTTCATGCAGCGCTGGTTCGTGAAGGGCCTGACGGAGACCGAGAAGTAATGGCGACCCTGACGCTTTCCTCCGTCAAGAAGCAGTTCGGCCAGACCCAGGTCCTGCACGGCATCGACCTTGAGGTCGCGGATGGCGAGATGATCGTCGTCGTCGGCGCCTCGGGCTGCGGCAAGTCCACGCTGCTGCGCATCGTCGCCGGGCTGGAATCGCCGACCTCCGGCAGCGTGCGCATCGATGGCCGCGACGTCACGCAGCTCGAGCCCGCGGACCGCGACATCGCGATGGTGTTCCAGAATTACGCGCTCTATCCGCATATGAGCGTGTTCGAGAACATGGCCTATGGCCTGAAGATCCGCGGCCTGAAGATGCCCGACATCCGAAAGCGCGTGGCCGAGGCCGCGGAGATGCTGGAGATCGGGCCGCTGCTCGACCGCAAGCCGCGCCAGCTTTCGGGCGGGCAGCGGCAGCGCGTGGCCATGGGCCGCGCCATCGTGCGCGAGCCCAAGCTGTTCCTCTTCGACGAGCCGCTGTCGAACCTCGACGCCAAGCTCCGCGTGCAGATGCGCGCCGAGATCCGGCGCCTGCAGAAGCGGCTCGGCGTGACGTCGCTCTTCGTCACGCATGACCAGGTGGAAGCGATGACTCTCGGCGACCGGCTGGTGGTGATGCACAAGGGCCGCGCCGCGCAGGTGGCGTCCCCGATGCAGGTCTGGGGCGAGCCCGCCGACACCTATGTCGCGGGCTTCATCGGATCGCCCGCCATGAACTTCCTGCACGCCGCCGTCTCGATGGGCGGCGCCGGCGCGACGCTGAAGGCCGGCCCCACCCTGCCCTTCGCCGCGCCCGTCGCGGCGGGTGCGGACGGCACGGATCTCGTCATCGGCATCCGCCCCGAACATGTCGAGCACCGCCCCGGCGATGCCGCCGCCCTGCCGGTCGCGGTCGACCTCGTCGAGCCGCTGGGCTCCGAGACCGTGATCCATGGCCGCCTCCCCGGTGGCGAGGTGCTGGTTGCGCGCCTGCCCGTCGCCGCCAGCGGCATCGGCGAGGTGCTGCCCGTCGCGCTGCCGCCCTCCGCCTGGCACGTCTTCTCCGGCGAGGGCCAGCGCCTGCCGCTGCGCGAAACCGCGCCCGCCTGATGCCTCTTCCCCTCCCCCGCTGTTGCGGGGGAAGTAAGGGAGGGGGCATCGTCGTCGCGCCGCCCATGACGACGCCCAGCACCACCCCCGACCAGCTCCTGTCCCGCGCCGACGCGCTGCGCGACGGCGGCGACTGGGCGGCCGCCGAGCCCTTCTACCGCGCCTATCTCGAACAGCGCCCGCTGCACGCCGCGATCCACATCCAGCTCGGCCACGCCGTGAAGGAACAGGGCGACCCCGAAGCCGCGCTGCCGCATTACCGCGAGGCCGCGCGCCTCGACCCGCTCGACCCCGACGCCGCCCTGCAGGAAGGCCATGCGCTGCGCCTGCTCGGCCGCGGGCGGGCAGCCGCCGCCTGCATGGCGCGCGCCCTCTCGCTCGACCCGTCCTCGCCGCTGCTGCGGCGCGAGACCTGGCTGCTCGGGCACCGCCTTCTGCCCGAGCCGGTGGCGCCGCCCGAGGCGCTGCCCACCGCGCCGCCCGGGCCGCCGTCGCAGCTCGCCTTCGACGTGACCGACCTGCTGGACTACCTTCGCGACGCCCGCACGCCGACGGGCATCCAGCGCGTGCAGATGGGCCTGCTCGGCGCCATCCTGGAACACCCCGCGCCGCCGGCTCCCGTCATCCTGGTCGGGTACGACCCCTCGGCCTGGCGCTGGTGGCATGTGGACGACGCGCTGTTCCGCCGCGCCCTCGCGCTGTCGCGCATCGGCGCGGCGCATGACGATCCGGACTGGGTGCGTGCGACCGGCCTGCTCTGCCGCGCCGATGTCAGGCCGGAGGCGCCGCTGATCGCCGGCGCGACACTCGCCAGCCTCGGCAATGCCTGGGGCGTCGAGGACTACTTCCGCGGCCTGCGGCTGCTCCGTCGCCGCGTCCCGCTGCGCTACGCCGCCTTCCTGCATGACTGCGTGCCGCTGGTCATGCCGGAGCATTGCCTCGACCTCACCGCGCGCCTCTATGCCCGCTGGTTCGCAGCCCTCGCCCTGCATGCCGATGCGCTGATGGCCAATTCGCGCGCGACCGCCGCCGACGTCGTCCACTTCGCCGCCCCGCTCGGCCAGCACGCGATCCCCGCTGTGATCCCCCTCGCGGCCGAGCCGCCGCCCGAACGCGATGCCGCGCTGGCCGCGGCGGAGGCGCTCGACCTCGACGCCACGCGCGAGCCCTTCGTGCTGTTCGTGGCCACGCTCGAAAGCCGCAAGAACCACCTCATGGTCTTCCAGGCCTGGCTCGAGCTGCTGCGCAGCCTGCCGCCGGACCAGGTGCCGCGGCTGGTCTGCGTCGGCCGGCCGGGCTGGCGCGCGGAAGCCGCGCTCGGCCTGCTGGAGCGATCGCCGGAGCTGCGGCGCAAGGTCAGCGTGGTCTCTGGCGTGTCGGACCTGGCGCTGGCGGGGCTGACGGCGCAGTGCCTCTTCACGCTCTACAACTCCTTCCACGAGGGCTGGGGTCTGCCGGTCAGCGAGAGCCTGGCGATGGGACGGCTCTGCGTCGTGCCGGCGCATAGCGGCCTGCTGGAATCCGGCGCGCCGGGCGCCGTCTACTTCCCGCCGGGCGACCTGCCGGCGCTGGTGCGCACCGTCGCGCGCCTCGCGACCGACCCTGGCCACCGCGCCGAGCTCGAATCCCGCATCGACCGCGCCGCCGCGACGCGCCCTTGGACCGCCGCGGCCGAGGAGGTGCTGGCGCATCTCGCCGCCCCGCAGGCGCCCGCGCCGCGCCCCCCCTTTCCGGCCGGCGAACGCCTGCCGCTGGCCGCCGCGCCGCCGCCGCCGACGCTGGCCGGCGCCTGGGGCGAGGCGGTGCGCGAGGGGCTGGGCTGGTGGTGGCCGGAGGCCTGGGGCTGCTGGACGCGCGACGGCATCGCGACGCTGAGCCTGCCGCTCGACGCGCCCGAGGGCACGCCGGCGCGCGTGCTGCTGGAACTGCGCGGCCCGCCCGGCGGGATCGTGCTACGCCTGCGCGCCCGCGGTGCCGCACCCGAAGCCTGGCGCGCCCTGGCGCTGGCCGAGGACGAGACGGCGACCATCGTGCTGCAGGCCGCCTGCGGGCCGGCGGGCATCGCGGTGGACCTCGATTCCGGCGACGGCGTCGCGCTCGGCGACCGCGCGAAGCGGCAGGTCGGCGCCGGCATCGTCGCCGTCATGGCGTGCCTGGAAGACGACCTGCCGGCCCGGCTGTCGGCGCTGGAGCGCGCGGTGGGCTGACGGCGCAGAAACTTGATCCCGCGCAAGGACCGCGGCGGTCCTTCTGCGGCAAGCTTGGCCGGATGGACGCCCTCCCCGACCCGCGCACCAGGCTCGAGGCCTATGCCCGGCAGAGCCTGCCTCGCTACACTTCCTACCCCACCGCGCCGCATTTCGCGGCGATGGAGGAGGCGACCTATAACGCCTGGCTGAGCGCGCTGGCGCCGGACGACACGCTCTCGCTCTACCTGCACGTCCCGTTCTGCAAGGAGCTCTGCTGGTATTGCGGCTGCCACACCGCGATCACCCGCAGCGAGGCGCGGGTCGGCCGCTACGCCGATGCGCTGCTGCGCGAGATCGCCATGCTGGCCGAGGCGCTGCCCGCGCGCTTCCCCGTGGTGTCCCTGCATCTCGGCGGCGGCACGCCGTCCGCGATCGGCGCGCCGGCGCTGGCGCGCATCATGGCCGCGCTGCGCACCGGCTTCGCCTTCCGCGGGGATGCGGAACTGTCGGTCGAGCTCGATCCCCGCACGCTGGACGACGACGTCGTCGCGCTTCTCGGCCAGGCCGGCTTCAACCGCGCGAGCCTCGGCGTGCAGGACATCGACGCGGAGGTCCAGCGGCTGTCCGGCCGCATCCAACCCCGCGGGATGGTGGAGAGCGCCGTGACGCGGCTGCGCGGCGCCGGCATCGCCGGCATCAATGTCGACCTGATGTACGGCCTGCCCGGCCAGGATTGCGCGCATGTCGAGGCGAGCGCGCGCTTCGCCGCCGACCTCGGCGCGTCGCGCGTGGCTGTCTTCGGCTACGCCCATGTGCCCTGGATGAAGCCCGCGCAGAAGGCGATCGCGGAGGCGCTGCTGCCCGACACCTCGGCGCGCATGGAGCAGGCCGATGCAGCGGAACGTGCGCTGCTGGCGGCGGGCTATGTCGCGGTCGGGCTCGATCACTTCGCGCGGCCGGACGACCCCATGGCGATCGCAGCCAGGACAGGCACGCTGCGGCGCAACTTCCAGGGCTACACGACGGACCGCGCGCCGGTGCTGCTCGGGCTGGGCGCGAGTGCGATCGGGTCGCTGCCGCAGGGCTACGTCCAGAACATCGGGGATGAGCGCGCCTGGCTCGCCGCGGTGAATGCGGGGACGCTTCCCGTTGCGCGGGGCCTCGCGCTGACCGAGGACGACCGGGTCCGCCGCGACCTGATCGAGGCCGTGATGTGCGACCTCGCACTCGATCTCTCGCGCGTGCCGGCCGAGGTCATGCGGACCGCGCAGCCACGGCTCGCGCCGCTGCTTCAGGACGGGCTGGCAACCCTGGAAGATGGCTGGCTGAAGGTGACCGAGAACGGGCGCCGCTTCGTGCGCCACGTCGCTGCCTGCTTCGATGCCCGGCTCGCCGCCAGCCAGGCCCGGCACAGCCGGGCCGTGTAGTCGGCCTGGTTACGCCGCCTGCCTGCAGATCCGCCCGAGCATCGACGTGAGCTCCGCGGGATCGTAAGGCTTGGCGAGCACCATCGCATCCTGGTGCCCCGCCGGCAGGCCGGAAGCGCCGTAGCCCGTCGCTATGACATAGGGGATGCCGCGCTGCGCCAGCACGTCGGCCACGGGAGTCGAGGTCTCGCCGGCCAGGTTGAGGTCGAGGACCACGGCGTCGGGACGCTCCCGCGCCAGCAGCGACATCGCCTCGTCCACCGTGGCGGCCGGGCCCATCACGCCGAAGCCGGCATCGAGAAGCGCATCCTCGACCAGCATGGCGACCAGCGCCTCGTCCTCGACAACCAGGACCTTGCGCCCATCCATCGCCATTTGATCATCTCCCGAGACGCACGACATCGCGCGAATGAGATAGCTCTAACGCGAGATGCGCCGAGGAGTCGCTCACATTCGCGCGTGATCGCGCCGGAGGAACGGTTTTAACGAGGCGCGACCCAGTCCCGGCGCGGATCGGCCAGCCATCGTGGCGCGATCCAGGCACGGGCCATGCGCGCACCGCGGGCGGTTACGACGCGCACCCGCGACAAACGGTAGCAGGCCCCCTCATAGGCGCGGAGGCGCCGCATCGCATCCGGCGCCAGGCGCGGCATCAGCAGCCCCGCAACCTCGCCTTGCCCAGGCAGCAGCGTCGGCCAGGGCGTCCCTCTGAGATGCACGCGGCGGTGCCCGGAAAGCCGTGCCGGCACCGCGCGCAGCGGCGGCGTGCGGCCGGCAAAGCGGGCGAAGACCCTGGGATCGAGCAGCGTGCCGTAGACGAAGATCGCCTCGCCCACCTTCGGCCCGAACGATCAGTGCCCGGCGTTGGCGCCCGAGAAATCCGGCGCCGCGAGGCCCGAGGCCTCGACCTGCTGCGCGATCTGCGCCTTCAGCCGCTCGAGCCCGGCTTCGCTCCTGGCTTCCGCACGCGCGACGAGCACGGCCTGGGTGTTGGAGGCGCGCAGCAGCCACCAGCCGTCGTCCGTCAGCACGCGCACGCCGTCGACGTCCTGGACCTTCGCGCCCGCGGCGGCGAGGCGCTTCTTCACCTCCTCCACCACCTCGAACTTGCGGGTGTCGGGGCAATCGAAGCGGAGCTCCGGCGTGTTGATGACCTGCGGCAGCGCGGCGCGGACCGCGGAAAGCTTCGTCGTCATCCGCGCGACGATGCCGAGCAGGCGGACGGCGGAATAGGGCGCGTCGTCGAAGCCGTACCACTTGTCGGCGAAGAAGATGTGGCCCGACATCTCGCCGGCCAGCGGGCTGCCGGTCTCGGCCATCTTCGCCTTGATGAGGGAATGGCCGGTCTTCCACATCAGCGGATTGCCGCCGGCCTTGGCGATCTCGTCGAACAGCACCTGGGATGCCTTCACGTCGGCGATGATCGTGCCGCCGGGCTTCGACTTGAGCACGTCGCGCGCCAGCACCACCAGAAGCTGGTCGCCGAACAGGATGTGGCCCTCGTCGTCCACGACGCCGATGCGGTCGCCGTCGCCGTCGAAGGCGATGCCGAGATCGGCCTTTTCCTGCGCGACCTCGGTGATCAGCTGCTCGAGGTTCTTCGCCACCGTCGGGTCGGGATGATGCGCGGGGAAGGTGCCGTCGATCGTGCCGTTGATGACGTAATGCGTGCCCGGCAGCCGCGCGACGAGCTGCTTCACGATCTCGGCGGAGGAGCCGTTGCCGGGATCCCACACCACCTTCAAGGCGCGATCGCCGCCGTCCCAATCCTTCAGGATGCGAGCAACATACTGTTCGGAGACATCGACCTCGCGGTCGCTGCCGGTGGCGGCGGGCACCACGTCGCCCTCGGCGGCCATCCGGCCGATCTCCTGGATCTGCTTCCCGAAGAACGGCTTCTTGCCAAGCATCATCTTGAAGCCGTTGTAGTTCGGCGGGTTGTGGCTGCCGGTCACCATCGCCGCGCCGTCGGCCTCCAGCGCATAGGCCGCGTAGTAGAGCATCGGCGTCGGGCCGCAGCCCACACGCAGCACCTCGAGCCCGCAGGCGCGCAGCCCCGCGACGAGCTGCGCCTCCATCTCCGGCGAGGAGAGGCGGCCGTCATAGCCGACCGCGACCTTGCTGCCGCCCTGGCGCGACACGATGGAGCCGAAGCAGCGGCCGATCGCGAAGGCATCCTCGGGCTTTAGCGTCTGCCCGACGATGCCGCGGATGTCGTATTCGCGCAGCGAGGTCGGGTCGAAGCTGTGATGGAAGGCGGTCATGGCGTCGTGGCTCCCGGGCTCGCCGCTCAGGCGTATTTCTTGATGATGGTGCGCATCGCGGGTGCCATGTCTTCGCGCGCGAGGGCGAAGGCGACCTGCGCTTCCAGGTATCCCGCCTTGTCGCCACAGTCGAAGCGCCGGCCTTCATAGCGCACGCCGTGGAAGGGCTGCGTGCCGATCAGCTTCGCCATGCTGTCGGTCAGCTGGATCTCGCCGCCCGCGCCCTTTTCCATCTTCGACAGATACGCCATCACCTGCGGCATCAGCACGTAGCGGCCGATGACGGTCAGGTTGGACGGCGCCTTGTCCGCCGGCGGCTTCTCCACTAGGCCGGTGACCTCGACAAGGTTGCCCTTCGTCGCGCCGGGGGCGATCACGCCGTAGCGCGAGACATGCTCCATCGGCACTTCCTCGATCGCGACGACGTTACCCCCCGTCGCCTCGTAGGCGTCGGCGAGCTGCTTCATGCAGGACGTTTCGCAGAGCATCAGGTCGTCCGGCAGCATGATTGCGAAGGGGTCGTCCTGCACGAAATGCCGCGCGCACCAGATCGCGTGGCCGAGCCCGAGTGGCACCTGCTGGCGAGTCGAGACGATGGAACCCGGCGGCAGCGCCTGCGCCTGCAGCGCCGCGAGCTCCTTCTGCTTGTTGCGCTCAGCGAGCGTGCGTTCGAGCTCGTAGGCGACGTCGAACTGCTCGACCAGCATCGTCTTGCCGCGGCCGGTGACGAAGCAGAACTGCTCGATCCCCGCCGCGCGCGCCTCCTCCACCGCATACTGGATGAGGGGCTTGTCCACGACCGGCAGCATCTCCTTCGGCATCTGCTTGGTGGCGGGAAGGAAGCGGGTTCCCAGCCCGGCCACGGGCAGCACGGCTTTCCGGAGAGGCTTCACGGCGTTGTCCCTGGCTGTATCGGGCGGATGTGCCACGACCGGGTTAATGCGTCCACCGGCGCCCCGTCCCCCTAATCCCCGAGCAAAACGTCGCGTGCCTCGTTCAACCGGGCGGCCAGCCAATCGGAGCCGCCGGCATCGGGATGGGCGGCGCGCATCAGGCGGCGATGGGCGGCGCGGATGTCGTCCTCACCGGCGCCGGGGGCGAGGCCCAGGACCTCCAGCGCCTCCTCCCGCGTCATCGGCCCGGGCGCCCGGCCGGGGCGCGCGGCCTGCGCCTGGTCGCGCCAGTCGGGATGCGCGCGGTCGAGCCAGGCTTCCAGCAGCGGCACGCCCTCGGGGTCGCGGGCGGCGAGCTCGGCCATGAGGTCGAGCAGCCGCGGCAGATCGAGCTCGGCAAGGTCGGCGCCCTCGAACCGGCCGGCCTTGACGCGGCCGAACATCCGCCCGCTGTCGTGATCGAGGCCCATCGCGATGTGCGACGTCTCGACGTCGCTCTCCTGGCCGGGCGAGGCCGAGCCGCCGCGAGCGAAGGTGCGGGCCGCGCCGATCCCCTTCACCGTGCGCCAGATCGCCGGGCCGAAGAGCAGCAGCGACCACAGCGCCTGCACGCCCCGTCCCGACCAAAGCAGCAGGCCCAGCAGGAGCGCGCCAATGATGCCGCCGCCCCAGACCGCGGCGGTCTTGACCTGCGCGGGCTTCGCATCGGCGAAGACGCGCAGCAGCCCCAGCACCGCGGTCAGGGCGATCAGCCCGACGATGATCCAGGTCATCTGCGGGGCGCCGGCAATTGCCCGGCGATGGCGCGCGCCGAGGCCGAGGTCAGCCGCGCGAGCGCCTGCCTCCCGCCGGCGGCGAAGACCGCGACCGCCCGCAGCAGGTCGCGCAGCGCGTCGGCGCTGGCCGCGTCGAAGGGTGCCCAGGCGCCGCCCGACAGCTTCGCGATCTGGCGGAAGGCGGTCTCCACCACCGGGTTTCGGCCTTCCTGGAAGGTGAAGACCGGCGTGCCGCGCAGGCCGAGCTCGCCCGCGGCGTGGCAGATCGGGTCGATGTCCTCCTCCAGCGCGTCGCCGATCAGGATCACCGCATTGACCTTGTCCTTCTGCGTCTCCGCCACGCAGTGCTTCAGCGTGCGCAGGATCTGGGTGTGGCCGCCGAGGCAGGTGACGCCCGTCATGCGCTTCGCGAGGTCGTCGGCATTGGTCAGGAAGGGCGTCGCCGCGAATTCCTGGAAGCCGCGGTAGTAGGCGAGGCTGACGGCCAGGCCGCCGACGTCGCGCACTGCCATGAACATCTCGCCCTGCAGCTGGCAGGCACGGTCCCAGGTCGGCTGGCGGGACGCCGTCGCGTCGATGGCGAAGATCAGCCGCCCCGGCTTGCCGGAGGCAGGCCGGACCGTCGGCATGGCGGCGACCTTCTGGAGGAAGGCAGCGACGGCGGCATTGCCGGGCTTGTCCGGCAGGTTGGTCATGGGGTGAACATGGGCGCGGGTGGCGTGGCAGGAAAGGGTGGGGCATGCGCCTCGGGGTGTTTGCGGATGTGCATGGGAACCTGCCGGCGCTCGAGGCCGTCCTGGCCGACATGCGCCGGCGCGCGGTGGACGCCGCGGTGAACCTCGGCGATCTCGTCTCGGGCCCGCTCTGGCCGCGGGAGACTCTGGCCGTGCTGCGCGAGGGCGGCGTCCCGGCGCTGCGCGGCAACCACGACCGCTGGGTGAGCGAGGGCGGCGAAGGCGCGTCCGACCGCCACGCTATCGCCGCGCTGGACGCGGAGAGCATCGCCTGGCTTGGCGCGCTGCCGGTGCGGCTGGAGCCGGCCCCCGGCGTGCTGGCCTTCCACGCCTGCCCGGAGGACGACAACGCCTACCTGCTCGAGGATGTCCGAGACGGGCGGCTGGTGCCGGCGCCGGCCGCACTGGTGGCGGCGCGGCTGGGCGAGGTCGCGGCAGGGCTGGTGCTCTGCGCGCACAGCCACCTCGCGGGGCTGCGCGTGCTGCCGGACGGGCGGCATGTCCTGAACCCTGGCAGCGTCGGCTGTCCCGCCTATGCCGATCCAACGGCGCCGGCGCATGTGTCGGAGGCCGGCTCGCCGGTCGCGCGCTACGCCGTGGTGGAGATTGCGGAGGGCCTGCTGCGCGCGGCCGAGATGATCGCACTTCCCTACGACCACGAGGCCGCGGCCAGGCGCGCCGAGGCGAATGGCCGCCCGGACTGGGCGCATGCGCTGCGCCACGGCGCGATGCCGGGCTGATGGCACGCTGGGTCGAGGTGCCGGCGGATGTCGCGGCAAGGCATCCGCTGCACGGCATGCGGGGGTGGCTGCGCTTCTTCTCGATCTGGATCGCGCTGGCGGCGATCGGCGGGGTTATGCTGGCGGTCAGGGACGCGGGAACGCTGGCCGGGGCTGCGGGCGGGGATGCCGTGGCGGAATCGCTCATCGGCCTGGTCACCACGGCGGTGCAGCTTGTTGTGGCGGTGCTGTGGTTCCGCGCATGGCCCCGCTTCCGGCGCTTCTTCGCGGGGCTGGTGGTGGTCGCGACACTGGTCGCGCTGGCTTTCGATCTCTGGGAGTGGCGCGCGCTCGATGGCGGGTCGTCGGATGCGCTGGCCGAGCAGGTCGCGACGGACCTGGTGGGCACGGCGGGGATGCTGGTGCTGCTGGCCTACATGCAGGCCAGCCGGCGCTTCCGCGTGACCTTCGAGAACCGGGTGCGGCAGGACGATTGGCTGCTCGCAGACCTCCGCTGAGTTACCCGCGCAGCCCATGGCTGCCGACGACGCGCACGGGGTGGAACGAGACGAGTTCCACGCGATCCAGCCATCCCGAGATCGGACCGTCCCAGACGGACGAGGCACGGCCGAGGGCCGCCGTCGCCGACGATGAACCGCCCTGCTGCAACGTGACATGCGGCACCCAATCGCCCGGCCGATAATGCGGATCGAGGGCGAAGCCGGCGAGCGCCGTGCACAGCGCCTCCTGCGCCGCAAGCAGCGGCGGGGTGACCACGGGGGCGGCCCACAGCACCGGCGTCGGCATGGGAAAGACCCCGAGACCCGCGATCGTCAGCGGAAGGCGTCGCCATGGCGCGATGATGCGCGGCAGCGTCGCCTCGACCGCGGGAAGCGCGTCATCGGCCAGCACCGCCAGGGTCAGATGCGCGGGATAGCCGTGATGCGGCGGATCGGCGGGATCACGCGCCGCCAGCCGCAGGCTCTCGATCCGCGCGGCCGCCGCGTCGTCGAGGCGCAGCGTGACGGCGACCGGCACCGGCGCCGCGCCGTCCGCTATCCCGCCTTCAGCCCGTTCGCCTGCGCTGCCGCGAGTGCCGTCATGTTGACGATGCCGCGCGCGGTGACGCTCGGCACCAGCACATGGATGGGCCTGGCCATGCCGAGCAGGATCGGGCCGACCTGCAGGCCCTCGGCCGCGGCCTTCAGCAGGTTGAAGGCGATGTTCGCGCTGTCGAGGTCCGGCATCACCAGCAGGTTCGCGGCATCCGTCAGCGGGCTCTGCGGCACGGCGCGCGCGCGGATCGCGGGGACCAGGGCGGCGTCGGCGTGCATCTCGCCATCCACCTCGAAATCCGGGTTGCGCGCCAGCAGCGCCTTCAGCCCGCGGCGCATCTTCTGCGCGCCGGGCGCGCCGGAGGCGCCGAAGCTGGAATGCGACAGCAGCGCGGCCTTCGGCGTGATCCCGAAGGCGCGGATCTGCTCGGCGGCCAGCATCGTCATGTCGGCGAGCTGCTCCGGCGTCGGGTCCACGGTCAGGTGCGTGTCCACGAAGAACAGGTGCCCGTTCGGCAGGATCAGCGCGGAGAGCGCATAGACCCGCGCGACGTCGGGCTGCTTGCCGATGACGTCAAAGGCGTGGTGCCAGTGGCTCAGCCAGTCGCCAGTGCCGCCGCAAAGGCAGGCATCGGCCAGCCCCGCTTCCAGCAGCAGCGCCGCCGCGACGGTCGGGCGGTTGCCGACGCGCCGCGTCGCGGCATCCGGCGGCACGCCGCGCCGCGCGACCTTGCCGACATAGAGCGCGACCAGCGGGTCGAAGATCGCGTTGTCCGCATTGGGATCGAGCACGCGCACGGACTCCCGGAAATCCATGCGCAGCCCCATGGCCTGGGCGCGCGCGGCGATGCGGTCGCGCCGGCCGATCAGGATCGGCTCGGCAAGCCCCTCATCCAGCACGGTCTGCACGGCGCGCAGAGTGCGCTCGTCCTCGCCCTCGGCGAAGACGACGCGCGCGGGGCGCGAGCGCGCGACCTCGAAGACCGGGCGCATCAGGTTGCCGCTGCGGAAGACGAAGCGCTCGAGCTCGCGGCGATAGGTGTCGAGGTCGGCGACCGGGCGCCGCGCGACGCCCGATTCGGCAGCCGCCTTCGCCACCGCCGGCGCGATCTCCAGGATCAGGCGGGGGTCGAAGGGCTTGGGAATGATGTAGTCCTGGCCGAAGACCGGCGCGTGGCCGCCATAGGCCGCGGCGACGACCTCGCTGGCTTCCATGCGCGCCAGGGCGGCGATCGCATCCGCCGCGGCGACCTTCATCTCCTCGTTGATCGTCGTGGCACCCGCATCCAGCGCGCCGCGGAAGATGAAGGGGAAGCAGAGGACGTTGTTGACCTGGTTAGGGTAGTCGCTGCGCCCGGTCGCCACGATCGCGTCGGGACGCACGGCGCGCACGGCCTCGGGCAGGATCTCGGGCTCGGGGTTCGCGAGCGCGAGCACCAGCGGCTTCGGCGCGAGCTTGCCGAGCCACTCCGCCTTCAGCACGCGCGGCGCGGAGAGGCCGAGGAAGATGTCCGCCCCCTCCAGCACGTCTTCCAGCTTCCGCGCGTCGGTGTCCTGCGCATAGGCTGCCTTGAAGGGATCGGTGTTCGGCCTTCCCTTCCAGACCACGCCGTCGATGTCGCAGATCGTCACGTTCTCGCGCCGCAGCCCCATCGCGACGAGGAGGTCGAGGCAGGCGATCGCCGCGGCGCCACCGCCGGTGTTGACGACCTTCACCTCCTCGATCCGCTTGCCCTGCAGCAGCAGGCCGTTGCGCACCGCGGCCGCCACGATGATCGCCGTGCCGTGCTGGTCGTCGTGGAAGACCGGGATCTTCATGCGCTGGCGCAGCGTGCGCTCGATCTCGAAGCACTCCGGCGCCTTGATGTCCTCGAGGTTGATGGCGCCGAAGCTGGGCTCCAGCACGGCCACGGCCTCGATGAACCTTTGGGGGTCGCGTTCCTCGATCTCGAGGTCGATGGAATCGATGCCGGCGAACTTCTTGAAGAGCACGGCCTTGCCCTCCATGACCGGCTTGCCGGCGAGCGCGCCGATCGCGCCGAGCCCGAGCACCGCCGTGCCGTTGGAGATCACCGCGACCAGGTTGCCGCGCGCGGTGTAGTCCCAGGCCTTGTCGGGGTCCTTGGCGATCTCCTCGCACGCCGCGGCGACGCCGGGGCTGTAGGCGAGTGCCAGGTCGCGCTGCGTGGCCATGCGCTTGGTCGGCTCGATGCTGAGCTTCCCGGGCTGCGGCAGGCGGTGATAGTCCAGCGCCGCCTTGCGGAAATCCTCGTCCATCCCGGCACCTCCGCCGACAGTCTAGGCGGGTTCGGGCGCCGAGGCGACATTGCGGCGGCGCTTGCCGGCCGTCGCGGGCTGCGGGACAGTGCGACGGGCAGCCCGGAACGGGCCCCGCGCCACGGCGCGGCACACCGCCCCGCCCGGTCCAGGCCGTGCCGACCCCGGGCGATGCCCGGGGGTCCGAGCGAGGGAGAACACGCCATGAAGCTCTATTTCTTCGACGGCTCGACCACCTGCCGCCCGATCATGATGTTCGCGACCGAGGCCGGCCTTTCCATCGAGACCGTGCCCGTCAACCTCTTTGCCGGCGAGCACAAGGGCGAGGCCTATACCGGCATCAACCCGAACCAGCTCATCCCCGTGCTGGAGGAACGGGACGGCCACCGCCTGTACGAAAGCTCGGCGATCCTGAAATACCTGGCCGACGTGTCGAAGCACGCGGCCTGGCCGAGCGATCCGCGCGCGCGGGCGGCGGTGAATTCGCGGATGGACTGGTTCAACACCGCCTTCTACCGCAACTTCGGCTACGGCTATGTCTATCCGCAGGTCCTGCCCTACCTCGCCTGGGAGGATCCGGCGATGCAGGCGGCGGCGCTGGCGAAGGCCAAGGCGGAGTCCGAGCGGCTGTTCGGCATCCTGAACGACCACATGCTGACCGACGCCGCGCCGTTCCTCGGCGGGCAGGAGCCCGACCTGTCGGACTTCATGGGTGTCGCCTTCGCCACGATCGGCGAGCTCGTGGGCTGGGACTACTCGCGCTGGCCGCGGGTCGAGAAGTGGATCGCGGCAATGAAGGCGCGGCCCAGCTGGAACCCCTGCAACGGCGGCTTCCATGGCTGGCGCGATATGCTGCGGGGGCAGGCGGCATGAGCAACCCCGCGCAGATGTTCCACCACGTCGCCTATCGCTGCCGCGATTCCGAGGCGACGCGCGCCTTCTACGAGGATTTCCTCGGGATGCCGCTGGCACAGGCCTTCGAGATCAAGCGGACGGCGACGGGGCGCGACGCCTCGGTCCTGCACAGCTTCTACCGGCTGAAGGACGGCAGCTTCCTCGCCTTCTTCGAGGTCCCGGACAGCGAGTTCGACTTCAAGACGCAGCACGATTTCGACCTGCATGTCGCGATGGAAACCTCGCCGGACGAGCTGCAGGCCGTGCTGGCGAAGGCGAAGGCGGCGGGGATGGAGGCGCGCGGTCCGTCGGACCACGGGATCATGCACTCGATCTACTTGCGGGATCCCAACGGCTATGTCGTGGAGCTCGCGGCCAAGACGGCGGGGCATGACGCCGACATGGACCCCGCGAAGAACGGGGCGCGGGCAACGATCGACGCCTGGACGAAGCGAAAGGCGAGCTGAGCTGCCGGTGCTGTTCGCCGGCCCCGGCGGGCCGGCGGATGGTGCGGTCGAGAAGATTCGAACTTCCACGGGGTTGCCCCCACCAGCACCTCAAGCTGGCGCGTCTACCATTCCGCCACGACCGCTGATCCGGTAGAGGGCGCGCCTATAGCCCATGACAATCGCCTCGACAACACGCTCCCCCGAATGGATCGCCGCCCCCGGGCTCACGCCCTATGAGGAGGCGGTGGCGACGATGGAGGCGCGCGTCGCCGCCATCCGCGCCGGCGAGGCGAGAGAGCTGGTCTGGCTGGTCGAGCACCCCCCGACCTACACGGCCGGGACCTCGGCGCGGCCCGAGGACCTGCTGGAGAAGCGTTTCCCCGCCGTGGCGGCGGGACGCGGGGGGCAGTGGACCTACCACGGGCCGGGGCAGCGGACGGGGTATGTCCTGCTGGACCTGACGGAGCCGCATGGGACGGTGAAGGCGCGGGACGTGCGCGCCTATGTCCATGGGCTCGAGGAATGGCTGATCCGGGCGCTCGACCGCTTCAACATCAGGGGCGAGCGGCGCGAGGGGCGGGTCGGTATCTGGGTCGCGGACCGCGCGCGCGGGACGGAGGACAAGATCGGCGCAATCGGCGTGCGGGTGACGCGCTGGGTGAGCTGGCACGGGGTGGCGCTGAACGTGGATCCCGACCTCTCGCATTTCGGCGGGATCGTGCCCTGCGGCGTGGCGGAGCATGGGGTGACGAGCCTGCACCGGCTCGGGGTGACGGCGACGATGGAGGAGGCGGATTCCGCGCTGATGGCGGCCTGGACGGAGGTGTTCGGGGCGGGCGGAGCATTTTAGCGT